>NZ_BAAHWU010000008.1:0-93070 GCF_054601275.1 Dysgonomonas reticulitermitis
GTTAATTACTACTTAAATATAATAAAAATATATCACAAATCAAAGCGAATACGCCTAATAATCAATACTATAAATCCTTAACTTAATGACATTGTGGGTGCCCCGCCTGCGGAACTAATGCGCGGGAGGCTGACGCACGACAAGCGGCTGCCTTGTCAGGCTTTAGCCGCGCCTACGCCAAACGGGGGGGACGCTAGCAATCTATGATTGCGCGCAGAAGAAAAGGATGAAAATAATCGAACGTTTCAACTACTGATTCACATGAATAATATGACATAAATTGCCGATTATGTTAAAAAATATGTAATAAATAATTGGTTTAGTGGGCTATTTTACGTATTTTTGTTAGAGATGATGAGAATACGAATTTATTTATTTAATAACACCCATTATGAAAGAAAAAATAGGCGCGAACGCAGGCATCATTTGGACATATCTTGATGCAGACGGCAGCAAGTCTCTGAAGGAAATCAAAAAGGCATGCAAATTGACAGAGAAAGACATGTATGCAGCCCTTGGTTGGTTGGCAAGAGAAGGCAAAATAGCATTCAACGAACTAAAGGACGATCTACAAGTCGTTCTATTGTAAAAAACATCAGACAAAATTCATTCCGGAAGGGGTGCTTATCATATAAATAAGCATCCCTTTTTGTTTTTGTTTGTTTTTAAGGAAATTAGAAAGAGAATAATTTTGTTAATTCGTTGGTATTACCTATTTTTGTCTTGCATTTTGGCTGTTTTATGACTGAAAATGATGAAAAACTTTTAGCCGATTTTGAATTAAGAATGAGGCAATTAATTTACCTCTGTGATATGCTTAAAGACGAAAATTCGCTATTAAAGCAACAGTTGGAGCAAAAAAACACGGAAGTAGAAAGTTTATCATCATTGGTCGAAGAGCTGAAAATAAAATATGACAATTTAAAATTTGCCGGATCATATACATCCGGGAGTCCGGAAGAAAAAGAGCAAGCAAAGAAACGATTGTCGAAATTAGCGCGAGATGTAGATAAATGTATCACCATGCTGAAAAGCTGAAAAAATGTATAAGTTATGGATGATCATTTAATTATTAATCTACGAGTAGCCAACACACGATACCCTTTACGAATCGAGAGAAAAAATGAAGAGATGTATCGAAAAGCTGCTGATGAAATAGATTATAAATTAGGACAATATAAAAATTATTTTACAGGAGATTCTTCCCGTTCGTTACAAAACGCAGATTACATGGCAATGACTGCAATACAAGCTGTAGCGGAAAAGGTAGAATATCAGGCAAGAACAAATTTGTTTGAAGTCAAAATTAAAAAGTTAACTGAAGAATTGGACAGTTATTTAAAGGGCAAGTAAAATAATTATTATACACATAAAAGATCTAAAGCGCTAATTATAAGATGACTAAAATCATCTTTAGTTAGCGTTTTGTTTATTATATAAATTTAAAATTACATAGAAATAAAATTATGGATATATTAAGTATTATACTAATCGTGATAGCCTTCTTCATTGGAGGAGGTGTGACGTGGATAGTTTTGAACTCATTGTCGGGCTCAAAATTAAAACGTCAGGTTAAAGAAGCCGAACAAGAGGCTGAAGTGATCAAAAAGAATAAATTACTGGAAGTTAAGGAACAAGCCTTACAGATGAAATCTGAGTTTGAAAAGCAGGCTAACAGCCGCAATTCAAAACTCCAAGCCGCAGAAAGCAAACTGAAACAACGCGAACTTGGATTGAATCAGAAACAAGAAGAACTTCAACGCAAAAGAAGCGAAGTTGATACTATTAAGACTAATCTGGATACTCAATTAGAAGTGATAGAGAAGAAAAAACAAGATCTGGACAAACTGCATAAGCAAGAAGTTGAGCATCTGGAAGCTCTCTCCGGATTATCAGCCGAAGAAGTAAAAGAAAAGCTGGTAGAAGCGCTGAAAGACGAAGCTCAATCCCATGCCCAGTCTTACATCAACGACATTATGGAAGAGGCTAAGATGACCGCCAACAAAGAAGCCAAAAAAATCGTCATCCAGTCTATCCAACGTGTAGCGACTGAAACAGCCATAGAGAATGCCATAACAGTATTCCACATAGAGTCTGACGAAATAAAAGGACGCATTATCGGTCGCGAAGGCCGTAATATACGTGCGCTTGAGGCAGCTACCGGTATCGAAATCGTCGTAGACGACACCCCCGAGGCAATAGTTCTTTCCGGCTTCGATCCGGTAAGACGGGAAGTAGCGCGCCTGGCTCTCCATCAATTAGTAGCAGACGGACGTATACATCCTGCCCGCATAGAAGAAGTAGTAACGAAAGTAAAGAAACAGATAGAAGAAGAAATTATCGAGACCGGTAAAAGAACAACTATCGATCTTGGCATTCATGGACTACATCCCGAACTGATCCGTCTGGTCGGTAAAATGAAATACCGTTCGTCTTACGGACAGAACCTATTGCAACATGCTCGTGAAACAGCAAACCTATGTGCTATTATGGCCTCAGAATTAGGACTGAATGTAAAAAAAGCAAAAAGAGCCGGATTATTACACGATATAGGCAAAGTACCTGATGATGAACCGGAATTGCCTCATGCCCTTCTGGGGATGAAGCTCGCTGAAAAATATAAAGAGAAGCCGGATATATGCAACGCGATAGGCGCTCACCACGATGAAGTGGAAATGACAAGCCTTCTTGCTCCTATAGTACAGGTATGCGACGCTATCTCCGGAGCCCGTCCGGGTGCCCGCCGCGAAATAGTGGAAGCATACATCAAACGCTTGAATGACTTGGAACAACTGGCTTTATCGTATCCGGGAGTTTTGAAAACATACGCTATACAAGCAGGTCGTGAACTTCGTGTGATCGTTGGTGCCGATAAGATAGACGATGTGGAAACTGAGAAATTATCAACCGATATTGCTAAGAAGATTCAGGATGAAATGACTTATCCTGGTCAGGTAAAAATTACAGTGATCAGGGAAACCAGAGCTGTAAGCTACGCCAAATAATCATCTACATAGAAATGAGGGGAGCTTTTGGCTCCCTTTATTGTTTATAAAAAGTTAAGAAGCAATACTTTTGAGGATAAAAGTTATTTTATTTACTTTTGCATAAGAGTATTAAACATTTTTTTAGAATGATATTATGCCATATAAAATAGCGGTCTTTGATGCAAAGCCTTATGACAGGGCTACATTTGATAGAGTCAATAAGGACTTCGGATTCGAATTGATTTATCATAAAGAACATCTTGATATAAACAATGTACTTTTAGCCAGTGGTACCGATGCAATTTGTATCTTTGTTAATGCCGTTGTTGATTCAGCCGTAATCGACAAGCTTCATTCTTATGGAATAAAGCTGATCGCATTGCGATGTGCGGGATTTAACAATGTAGACATAGCTGCTGCTGCAAAAAAAGGAATTAAGGTAGTACGTGTACCGGATTATTCACCTCATGCCATAGCCGAACACACTTTGACCTTAATGCTTTGCCTGAACAGGAAAGTCCACCGTGCGTTCCTTCGCACGCGCGACAGCAATTTTTCACTCATAGGGTTCCAAGGATTCGACATGTACGGAAAAACTGTAGGAGTTATAGGAACAGGAAAAATAGGAAAAACAGCCATCGGATTGTTCAAAGGATTAGGGATGAATGTACTTGCTTACGACCTTTATCCTGACGCAGCTTTTGCCGAGGCCAACAATATAAAATATGTGAGCCTGGATGAATTATATACCAATTCGGATATAATCACAATGCATTGTCCGTTGACTAAAGAAACCGAATATCTGATCAGCGACCAATCTATATCTAAAATGAAAGACGGCGTGATGATAATCAATACCGGTAGAGGGAAATTAATACACACGAAACATCTGATAGATGGACTGATCAGCGGAAAAGTGGGCTACGCCGGACTTGATGTATACGAAGAAGAAGGTGCGTATTTTTATGAAGACCATTCAGACAAAGTAATGACTGACGATGTATTGGCTCGTCTTTTATCTTTTAACAATGTAATAGTGACATCGCACCAGGCATTCTTTACACAAGAGGCTATGGGAAATATTGCGCAAACTACGATGCAAAACATCCAAAGCTTTTTCGAAAACAAAGAACTTAAAAACGAAGTTATATATAAGGCATAATTTAATTAGAGTAGAACTCTAAAAAACATGAAACGAATTTTAGGTCTTATTTTTTGTTTATTCCTTTTCTGCGGCATATCGAATGCTTCGGATTCTAAGTTTGTTGTCGTTATCGATGCGGGTCATGGCGGAAAAGACGGCGGCGCGGTAAGAGGAATTTACAAAGAAAAAGAAATAAATCTAGGTGTTGCCCTGGCCTTAGGTCAACTAATCGAAAAAAATTACAAGGATGTTAAAGTTGTATATACCAGAAAAACAGATGTATTCATAGCTCTGGATAGAAGGACGGAAATAGCAAATAAAGCAAAAGCGAATCTGTTTATTTCTATTCACACAAATTCTACCAGCGCTAAAACAACGAATGCATCCGGGGCAGACACTTACATTCTGGGGTTGGCCCGTAGTGAAGAAAATTTAGAAGTAGCTAAACGCGAAAACTCTGTTATCTTACTGGAAGATGATTATACCACAAAGTATGAGGGATTCGATCCCAGATCACCTGAGTCATATATCATCTTCGAATTTATGACTAATACATTTATGGAGCAAAGTTTACAGTTGGCAAATTTAATCCAAAATGATTTTAAAACTGTAGCCAAGCGCTCAGACAGAGGTGTTCGCCAGGCCGGATTTTTAGTTTTGAGAAAGACAAGCATGCCGAGCATATTGATTGAGCTCGGTTTTATAAACAATCAAAGTGAAGCCAGCTTCCTGTCTACAAAGAGTGGGCAACGGACTATGGCTTCTGCGATATATTCCGGATTTAAAAAATACAAGAGGGAATTTGACAAAAAACAAGGGAAATTTGCAGTAGCAGACAAAGAGGATGATTTTTCCTTCGACACAAAAGCCAGTGCTACCGTTGGGAATACAAATGATGAACAACCGGTTAGCAACGCCACACAAGAACCAAAGAAAGCAGATTTAACAGGAAAAATCGAATATAGAGTTCAATTTTTGATTTCGATGAAAAAACTGCCGGACAATTCTTCAAGTTTCAAAGGACTAACGCCAGTCACATTTTATAAAGATGAGGGGGGATATAAGTATACTTACGGATCTACCACAAGCTTAAAAGAAATTGTAAATATTCAGCATCAGGTAAACATTAAATTCAAAGATGCTTTTATCGTAAAATTTAAAGATGGCAAGCGAGTAAAATAAAATTATATAGATTAGAATAAAATACGATATAGAATTATGAGTAAAGTATCCAAAGAAATTAAGATCGGCATTGCATTTGTAATAGCAATGTTCTTATTGTATTACGGAATTAGTTTCCTGAAAGGTTTTAATATATTCAAGTCCTCGAATACATATATAGTAGTATTTGATGATGTATCTGGTCTGACGCAAGCAACTCCGGTTACTATAAACGGATTTCAGGTTGGACTGGTATCTTCAATGGAAATGGATCCAAAAAATCCGAATCGAATAGTTACTTACCTAAATATGGACAAAGGGCTTAATATACCGAAAGGTAGCAAAATGTATCTTGATGTCTCCATGTTGGGTTCTGCGACAATAATAATGGAAACGAATCCTTATACAACGGAATATATATCTAATTCTGACACTATTATCGGCATTCGCAAAAAAGGTATGCTCGATGCCGCAGATAAGATGGTTCCTCAAATACAAAATTTGCTTCCTAAAATAGATTCTATATTGACAGGCATTAATACTCTTGTCAACAGCCCTGCTTTGTCACAGTCATTATCTGATGTAACCCAGATAACAAACGATCTGGCGAAATCAACTAAGCAGCTTAATATTATGATGGCTAGCCTTAACAAGGATGTGCCTGTTGTTACGGGTAACTTAAACACAATGTCCAGCGATCTGACTGGTCTTACAAAACAGTTAAACCAGATGGACATTGCATCTACATACAAGGCAGTAGATTCAACTATGAAAAACATACAACAACTATCGACTAAAATTTCGTCGAAAGATAGTTCATTGGGATTATTACTTAACGACCGTAATCTATATGATAGTATCAATAGCACTATTAACAATGCTTCTTTACTACTTAAAGATATACGAGAGAACCCATCCCGCTATATAAATGTTAAAGTTTTTTGACCTTATTATTTATAATAATTCTAAATAACGAAAAACATTCATTTTCTACAAAGGTGTAACATCAATACCTTTGGGAATGATTGTTAAAATTCGGTTAAAGACTAATTAAATACATAACGCGCTGTTTATCAATGGTTCTCATATGGAAAAAGGGGGTTACACAAGGAATATACATAACTCGCTGACTTTAAATCAGATATTTGTTTTGTTAAATAAACAAATTTAGACCCGCTTTTTTATTTTAAAATTTATTCTGAAATTTACATAACGAAACAATTCAAAAATCGATAAGTCGAATCTACTGTTTCATAAATTATTTTCTTTTTACATAAATGGAATCTTCTTCTACTCATAAATTATGGGCTAACTGCTTAAAAGTGTTTCAGGACAATGTATCCGAGGCTGCTTTTAAAACGTGGTTTTTACCGATTGTACCTCTCTCTTATGAAAATAAGATTTTTACAATACAGGTTCCCAGCCAATTCTTTTATGAGTATCTGGAAGATAAATTTGTGGATTTGCTGAAAGCAACTCTACATAGGGAAATTGGAAATGATACGATATTGCAGTACCGTATATTGATAGAAAACACCTCTAATACATTAGTTGATTATAGAGGGAATGCAAAATCGACTACTTCTGACAAGTTCACCAATAAGAACATAAACAAAATACCGAATCCATTCCAAAAGGTTGTCGCAGATGACTTCGATTCACAATTGAATCATAAATATACCTTTGACAATTTCTTCGAAGGAGAAAGCAATAAATTGTCTCGCACAGCAGGGGATGCCATTTGCCAAAACCCGGGGAAAACAGCGTTCAATCCGTTATTTGTACATGGTACTTCCGGAGTAGGCAAAACACATCTTTGTCATGCTGTAGGCAATTGTATTAAAGAGCTTTTCCCGGAGAAACGGGTGCTATACGTATCGGCTCATCTATTCAAGATTCAGTATGCAGAAGCCGGACGTTATAACACAACAAATGATTTTATCAATTTTTACCAAGGTATTGATGTCCTCATTATAGATGACATACATGAGCTTGCCGGAATAGAAAAGACTCAAAATACGTTATTCCATATATTTAATCATCTGCATCAAAACAATAAACAACTGATCTTAACTTCAGATAAAGCGCCGTCTGAACTGCAAGGTGTAGAGGAAAGATTGCTTACTCGTTTCAGATGGGGATTGACAACCAAAATAGATAATCCGGACAAAGCCCTAAGGCTAAAGATTCTTCAAAACAAGATTCTTCATGATGGATTGACCATCCCCGAAGATGTAGTAGATTATATTGCAGAAAATGTAACTGACAACGCCCGTGACCTGGAAGGAATAATCGTATCCATAATGGCCCATTCTTTGGTTTATAACAAAGATATAGACCTACCTTTGGCTCGTCGTGTAATAAGCCAGGCCATAAAGAAGATAGAAGCTAAAAAGATCACTGTAAACACAATAGAATCTATTGTTTGTGACTTTTATAATATTAAGAACGAGCTAATACATACAGCCTCCCGTAAACGCCAGATAGTTCAGGCAAGGCAGATTACGATGTATTTATCTAAGACATATACGGAAATGTCTTTGGCTCAAATCGGTTCACTGATAGGCAAGAAGAATCACGCTACAGTATTGCATGCCTGTAAAATAGTAAAAGAGCAAATGGAGGTTGATAAAACATTCCGGGAAGAAATCGCGGAAATAGAAAGAAAATTAAAAAGCTGAAAATATTGTTTCAGCTTTTTTTCTTTTATATTAAGATTTCTTTACTACAACTTTCCGTTTGATGGCAGTGGCTATTTCTCCAAAAAAATCTTTGATTTCCTTATATCGATCTTTACTATACCGTCCCGAAATAATCTCTGTATTCTGAATATAAATAATTTTATTTCCCTCCAATATACTTTGTGATGAGAATGTCCCAAAATCTGTTGTCAAGGAAATATCCTTCGGCAAGGATTCAGGAATATAGGCCTCAGGTATTTGTATAACAATCGTGTCCGACTCGGAAAAACCATCAGGAATTTCTATATCGAAATTGCGCTTAGCTGCAGAAAACACATTGTAATTATTTTTTTTAAGAGGACATACAGGAATAAATAATCTTGTACCTGTTTTACTCGCAAAATCCATTGCCTCATATTTTAATGTCAGAGAACAGAACGGAAGGGCAGACTTATCTTCACTCGTATTTATCTCTCCTATCTGAATCTTCGGCATACTTACATTGGCATTTATATACTCCACCCTCTTTTCCCTGTCATTAGACAAAATATCGTAGTAGTTCCTGGCATAATCGTATCCTATCAGATGTTCCACAAATGTTATATCGCCTTTAGCTGTACCATCTTCTGAAATATTTATCTGCAATCTCGATTCTTTCTTGTTTTGCTTACTGGTATAAGTCGGTAGTCGACATACCTTACCTCCACTATCAGTAATTACGAGTACATCATGTCCGGCGATACCGTCATGTACGTATCCGAATGGAGTTGTAGCACTGGTACACTCTAACCAAATACTATCATTCTGTAGAGGAACCAACAGTATCACGTGATTATTTTGATTGAAACTCGGAAAATCCGGTAGTAGCTCTTTATCATCTCCCATATTTATAACACAATAGTTAGAAGGAATATCAATAGCCTTCAACATGGCTTTCATTAAGTTTGTCTGTCCTTTACAATCACCAAATCTCGTTTTTAATACAGAGGCTGCTTCAATCGGTCTATATCCACCTATACCGAGCTGTATACTTACATAGCGAGTATTCTCCTGGAGATATTTATAGACAATAGCAACTTTTTCCCGATCAGTTTTCGCATCTTTTGTCATATCATGCAATTTCGCGACAAAATCGACAGGCAAAAGATCCCGGTCTTTCAATAGTCCGGATACCCATGAACCCAGATTGTTCCAATTGGATAAATTGCCGCAAAATGAATCATAACAAAAATCGGACGGAGCAATATACACTAACGGTACAATTTCTCTTGACACAGGAGATAGGGGCTCTTTATCTATAGCTTTTAAGTTTTCGGCAGAAAAAGTATATATATGCTTATTATTCCCTGTACGTTCTTTTATATTACAATCAAAATTAGAATGGTACCTCAATTTAATATCAGTAGGCAACTCTATTGTATAATGCACTTTCTCTGCAGATTGTCTATAGTTTTCAATAGGCGTAAATGGAGGGTAAGATAATATCCCATTCTTAAATTTAAATTCATAGGTATATTCTACTGTATATGGATAAGCAGGGTGTTTACTTGCATAACTAATACTATAATCATCTGACTTAAACCCTTCCGAAATAGAAGATATACTCAGGTCTTTTTTATTGATTTTTTTCACCTCTGCTCCCGCTGCATTCCTTATAACTCCATAAAAATCCTTGAGTTCTCTAAATTTATCACCATATGCAGTAAAATATCCAAATTCCTCTCCTTGTTTATTTAATATTGTAATAATCTCTGTTACTTTATATGTCGCATTATTAATATCTGTTTGAGTAAATACGGCATTACGCTCCTTTACTATTGCATTGGCATTTTCGTAAAGATTGCCTGTCTGAGCTTGCAAATAGCTGATCAGGAAAATGCATATGCCAAAAATCGATAATCGTTTCATAACTTTATTCTTTTACTGCACTTACTTTTTTCAACACTATTTGCTCCGAGTTTTTAGCTATCAGTTTAGCATAAAAATCTCTGATGGCTTCGTATTCTGTTACAGGAAATTCCAGTTTTTTAAGCTGATATATATAATTTAGCCTGATCAGATTTCCATCCACACCGATTCTATAACTAAGTGCAATATCATTATCATTCATCACCATCCTTGCAGGCTTAGGCATTTCATCTACAACATAACCTTCCGGTATTTTTATTTCCACCATTTGCATATATGTTGTCAAATAGTCGAAATTAATAGGATAAACGCGGGTTTCGGTACGGAATAGATTCTCTGTGTAATGTTTGTCAATTAGAGGACTTATATAAATAAATTCCTCACCCATATCTACATTGGTCTTTTGGATATATTCTATTTTCAGGGCTTCAGCTGTATTATCCAAATTCTGGATATTGAAACTATCTATTTCACAAGAGGTTCTCTTAGATAAGGTCTCAATAAATGCATCTTTATCCTTGTGCGCATAATAATAACTCTTAAAATCATAAGCCTCATTATCTTTTCTCGAATCAGTTATTCTTCCAATATATTCGTTTCCTGAAAATTCAAACTTTCCGATTTTCATAACTAATCCTTTTGATATGGAAGTAAGATTTACCCAATCACATCCGTTTTCTTTTATAATATGAGCCTGGGGAACCATACACTTTTCCGGTAATAGATTCCAATCTCCATATTTAGCCGCAGCATCGGTAAAATACATAACGGTATCTATTTTGACACCTGTAATTACATAATTCAGCGCTGCGACACTTGGATGTGTAAACGGCAAGCGTCCATTACTTCTTGTACTTAATGCCACTGGGAATGCGTCAAAACCTCCGGCTTTCAAGGCATTGATAAGCAAAAAGTTCACATCAGCATTGTTCCCTAATCCTGTTTTAAGAGCTTCTTTCAGATTTTGAGGGTAGAGGCTATTCCGCTCGTTCCACTTAACCCTGTATTTTATCATATTCTGTATTTCCCGTGCCCTTTCCAAGTTTATATCACCTTTTTGTATCTCTTCTTTGAACATGTCTGCCTTTTTTGTATTTCCACCAAATACACTGGAAGCTAATAGTTCCTTGTCAATGTTAGTCCAGGAAGAAGAGTAGTTCTGAATTGTACTTCCGGGAAAATAAACGGACTTAAGTTCAAAAGAAACTTTCGAGATGTAATCGTTGATAGTCCATAAGTAGCCTTCTTCTTTCATAGCAGGGAGATCAAACCCTTCGCTTTTGATCTTCTCGGCACTACACGGGATAAGCTGTCCGCTAAGACGAAAACTTTCGTTCTCCGGCTCACGCAAAGTCTTTAAAGAAGCATAACCCTGAAAATTGATATTATATCTAAAGTATTCCGGAATTTTCGCCTCATAATAAGCATAAGCTACAGGAATTGATTCTTGAAACCGAAACTCCCTAAGTTCATAGAAAAAGTCAGAAACAATCGTATACTTATATTCTATTACAGACCCCACTTTTGCCGCAGGCATAGAGAATTTTTTCACTTTATATTTATTATCGATGTCTTCGTCTGTAATATATTCCTTTGACAGTTTAGTTTTTATTATCTTCCCATTTTCCAGATTATATGTTGTCCCCGACAATCCATTTATCTGTTCTTTTGATGAATTGCTGGCTTCGTAATAATCTATATCTCCATTACACCACTTCAACCCTTCGGTTTTCAATATTTTTATTTTTACCTGTAAGGTATACTCAAACTGGAAACCATAAAGCTCCGAAAATTTAAAACGAGCATCCCCTTTTTTTAACAGAACAACAGCCGCCGCCGTTGTATCTTGTGGATAGACCTGCATAGTAAGTTCATCCATAGTTACATTTCCATACTTTGATTGGGCATAATTTTGTTGAAAAATGAATAACGAACACAGTACCAGTGCCAGAGAACAAAGTGTTTTCATAGTGATGTTATTATAAAATATAATTAACGTAAAAGTATTAAAAAAATATTAAAATAGCATATCTGAACAATCGAAAATATATGCCATAAAACAGCTTTTTATATACAGAGTATTCCTTTATAGATTTTCCCATAAGAAAAATAAAAAAAGCAGATCATCCAGACCTGCTTCCCTGTATCTCTATGAATAATAACTCCTATAACCCCAGCCCCATAATAACCGAGGGGAATATTCCCAATATAATATTAAGAGAAATAGCTATTATTGCAACGATTATATATTCGGGTGGAACCTTCAATTTATCCGTTTCGGAACTTTCTTTAGTAACCATTACATTTACTACTCCAAGATAGTAATAGACAGCCACGACAGAGTTGAGTATACCGAATATAACAACGAGAACATGCCCTATTTGCAGCATCTGATTGAAAACAAAGAACTTTGCAAAAAAACCTGAGAAAACAGGGATACCTCCTAATGATAAGAGTGCTCCTGTAAGAATAACGGACAAAAGAGGCTGGCGCTTGAGCAGCCCGAAGAAATTTGTCATATCTTCATTATCTTTCCCATGACATGCGCCGAGTATAACAGCAAAAGCAGCTATCCCCGCAAAGCTATATGCTGCTGCATAATAAAGGACAGTATTTGGCGAATCAAGGGCTATTAAGGCCATCATCATAAAACCAGTATGAGAAATTCCGGAATAAGCCAACATGCGTTTGATATTCGTTTGCTTGATTGCTGTAATATTACCCACACATAATGTAAGAATACACAGAACAATCAATATAGTCTGGAACAAAGGAGTAATACCTGCCGACAAGACAACTAATATTTTATAGAATGCTCCTATTGCGGCAACTTTCACTAAAGTGCTCATTATGGCCGTTACCAATGTCGGCGAACCTTCGTATACATCAGGCGCCCAAAAATGGAAAGGAACGATCGATGCTTTAAACATCATTCCGGTAGCGATCATCAGAAAGCCGATACTAAACCATACCGGAAGGCTTCCTGCCTGAGCTGCCGATGCAATAGCCACAGTACCTGTATCGAATGAGCCGATAGCTCCATAAATAAGAGCAAGGCCGAATAATATAAAACTCGAAGCAAAAGCCCCCATGATGAAATATTTTGCTCCGGCTTCATTGCTTTTCACTTTATCCGGCTCACTTGATGCAAGGGCATAAGCTGCTATCGAGAGAACTTCAAGCCCGATAAAAAACATCGCGAAATTGCCAAAAGATACCATAGCCACAGCACCGGCCAGCATAAATATTTTCAAGGAAACATAGTCTGCTATTTTCGATACTTTCTCCTGATAAAATTTAGGGCTCATCATTACAATGAGAATAGAAAGTATGATGAATAATATAGAAAAGCCCTGTGAGAAACCCGATGCCACAACCATATTATATTTGTCCGCGCCAATTACCGGTTCACCCAGATAAAATTCGGTTATAGTCATTCCTAATATAGCTATCAATCCAAATAAGACGACAGGGACAAGAATTTTTCTTAAATTGAGAATCTCTAACAGCAGGCTGATTATTCCTAATCCTGAAATGGTTATCAATGTACTCATTATATCTTAACTAATTATTATCTGTTAATGTATGTCACTATCTCTGTTATGCTAGCTGTCAGGAGATCTGTAACCGGTTTCGTGTAAACTCCGAAAACAAACAGGACAATTATAAATAAAGAGAATACCGCCACTTCGGTTTTCGACAAGTCTCTGAATGGCTTTTTAGCCGGAGGTCCCAGCATTACATACTGGAACATCCGCAGCATGAATAACGCTCCTAAGAACATTGATGATCCTACAGCTATAGTAAACCATACGCTTACCTGATAAAGCCCGTACATGATGGTAAATTCTCCTATAAAATTAAATGTCAACGGTACTCCGATAGAGGATAAAATACTAAGGAAGAATGCCACTGTAAACCTGGGTGCGTAAGGCTTGATTCCTCCGAGATCGCTGATTCTTAATATACCTGTACGGTTTTGTATAATGTCAGCCGAATAAAACATCGCTACCATACCAAAGCCATGAGCTAATATCAATACTACAGCTCCTTTTATTCCATCGAAGGTTAGAGCATAAGCGCCCGCAGCTATAAAACCTACATGCGACAAAGATGCATATGCCAGAAAACGTTTTATTTCGTTTTGCCTTAATGCCAATATAGCGCCGTATACAACACCGACAGCACATAATATCAATACAATAGTCCTTAGTTCCTGCGAAGCATAAGGAGTTATCGGTAATTGCCAACGAATAACACTGTATGCTCCCATCTTAGACATGATACCTGCTAATAGCATGGTTCCAATGGCCGGAGCTTTACTGTATACATTGGCTTGCCACATATGAAAAGGGAAAATCGGTATCTTAATTGCATAAGCAAGGAAAAACGCCAGAAATATCCATATCTGCTCAGTTGGAGTCAGATTGGCATTGAGGAATGCTTCTAACTCAAAACTTCCGGTTTTCACATATAAATAGATTATAGCCGCCATCATAAATAGCGATCCCATAAATGTGAATAAAAAGAAAGTCATCGCAGCTCTACGTCTTTTCGCTATCTCACCATTACCCCACAAAACAACAATGAAGTAGATAGGTACAAGCGACATTTCCCAGAAAATATAATATAACAACGCATTACTGCTCAAGAATGCTCCTACCATGGCAAATGTCATAAACATGACAAGGCTGTATAACGATTTCTCGTTCTTAAACTCACGTGCCTGTGCCGCTATCAGGATAATAGGAACAAGAATCGTGGTGAGTAACAACATGGCTATGGACAGGCCGTCAGCCTTGAGAGAGAAAGATATATCCGGATTACTTATCCAGTTCACACTAAAATTTGTTCCCGTACCCTCATAATTCAAATAAAGGGCTATTGAAAATACCGCGGCGGCAACACTGAAAAGTATAGCGACTTTCGATGCAAAACGGTTTCCCGACAGATATGTAAATATCGAGCCGGCTAATAGTATAATCAATATAATAACTATGTTCATATTCTTTCAGTTTATACAAGGAATAAATAGATTACTAACGAACTGAATCCCAACACAAAGAAAAACAAGTAGAATCCCAGGCTGCCGTTTTGCAGTTTTCTGGCGGGGAACGACAATACTTCTACAATTCCGCCACCGATCTTGAAAATATTTTTGATCGTAGGTTCTATATATTTGTTGAATATGTCAGCCAGAGCATATAGAGGATTTGTAATAAATTTCCTGTATATTTCATCTACATAATATTTGTTGTACAGGACTTTTACAAAACCTGTAATATCTTTATCTTCTGCCGGTACTTCCGATTTCTTCACATATTTAATGTATGCAATGGTAAGTCCTGCAAAAGCCAGAATGATAGATATAAGCATCACTCCATACTCTTGAAAACCAAACGAATGCTCTTCCGCGACAGCTAATCCCGGCAACACGGGCTCTAAATAATGATTGAGCCAACTAAATCCGGGTATACCGATCACGCCTCCTACAACTGACAAGATAGCCAGTACAATAAGAGGAACAGTCATCGTTTTAGGCGATTCATGTAAATGATGAGCTTGTTCTTCGGTACCTCTAAAGTCTTTGTAAAAGGTAAGAAATAGTACACGGAAAATATAGAATGCTGTCATCAGGGATGCAATAGCGGCAATACCCCACAACCAGATATTATGCTCAAATACTGCCAGCATTATTTCATCTTTGGAAATGAATCCTGCTAACGGCGGTATACCTGCTATAGATGCTGCGGCAGCTACAAACGTAGCGTATGTTACCAGCATCTTTGTTTTCAAGCCGCCCATCCTGCGCATATCCTGTTCTCCTCCCATAGCATGAATAACCGAGCCTGAACCAAGGAAGAGGCAAGCTTTGAAGAATGCATGTGTAATAACATGAAATACCGCAATACTATATGCTCCGAGCCCAACAGCAAGGAACATAAATCCTAATTGTGATACGGTAGAATATGCCAATACTTTCTTTATGTCTGTCTGCACAAGGGCTATAGATGCGGCAAACAGCGCTGTTACCGCCCCTGTGACAGCTATAAGCATTTGCACATCCGGAGTCATATCGAACACGAAGTTGAGGCGAATTACCATGAATATACCGGCTGTCACCATCGTCGCTGCATGGATCAGAGCCGAAACAGGAGTTGGCCCTGCCATTGCATCAGGCAACCATGTATAGAGAGGTATCTGAGCGCTCTTTCCTGTTGCTCCTACAAATAAAGCAAGTGTACCAAGCCCGAGCATGGAAGATATTTCGGGATTTGAAGATGTGGCAATAGCAACTTTAAGTGTTTCATAATCTACAGTATTAAATAAATATGCCAGCACGGAGATACCAATCACAAAGCCCAAGTCTCCGATACGATTCGAAACAAAGGCCTTTTTTGCCGCATCGTTATTCTTATGGTACTGAGACCAGAATCCAATGAGAAAATAGGAACATAAGCCTACACCTTCCCAACCGATAAACATTACTAACAGATTGCTTCCTGTTACTAATACCGACATAAAGAATATAAAGAGATTCAGATAAGCAAAATAACGGTCTATACGCTCATCGTCTTTCATATATCCTATCGAATAGATATGGATCAAAGTACCGATACCAGTCACAAACAAGAGCCAAAGTAGCGATAATTGATCGAGAGTAAAAGCCAGATTCGTGGTAAAACTTCCCAGAGCAATCCATTCAAAAAGATCGACACGTATAGGTTCTTCCGTAGAAAGGATACGGATAAAAAATATGAAAGAGATTATAAAGCTTATAGTCACAGCTATTGTGGCTATGACTCCTGTACGGGAACGTCCGATAATGCTCTTTCCAATCAACAGATTGATAAGAAAACCTACAAGCGGACTGAGCAGAAGTACTAATACTAATATTTTATCCATGCGATTATCCCTTTAAGTTTTTCAATTCATCGATATCGATCGTACCTATATTCCTGTATATAGCCACCAGGATGGCCAGCCCGATTGCAACTTCGGCAGCCGCGACAGCCAACGAGAAAATTACAAATACCTGCCCGCTAGTATCCTGATGGTAAACAGAAAAAACTGCAAGCAACATATTTGCTGCCGCAAGCATTAGCTCAACCGACATGAGCATAACGATTGTACTACGACGAAACAGTACTCCCAATGCTCCAATACAAAACAGCAAAATGGAGAGGTATATGTAATTGTCGATACCTATTTGTTCTAATATATTATCCAGCATAGCTTAAGCTTTTTTTTCCTTTTTAGAAATCAATACAGCTCCTATCATAGCAGTAATCAACAGTATGGATACAAACTCAAATGGCACGAGGTATTCATCCAACAACACCTGCCCGATAACGTTCACCGAGTTGTAATCCAACCCTTCGGCTTTGTATGTTTCTATTACCGGTGTAGACTTTATTAATGTTGCTAATATAACCAACGCCATCAGACAGGCCGATACGGTAGCTGCCACACGGCTTATGATCTTTTTCTTCGGTTCATGCTGTTCGCTCAGATTCATCAACATCAGGGTAAAGAGTAACAATACCATGATAGCCCCTGCATAAACAACAATATTAATAACCGAAAGGAACAATGCGTTCAGCAACAGAAAATGTCCCGATATGGAAAAGAAGCATATAATCATGTATACCGCACTATGTACCGGATTCTTCGCCAAAACTGTCAAAAGTCCGGTTCCAAGTGTAATTGCTGCTAAAATGTAAAAAACGATTGTTATCATATATTTTAAGTTAACGAGTTGATAAGTAAACAAGTAGACGAGTATTTTATTAAAGCTGAAAAAACTTGTACCTCGTGCCTTGTATCTCGTATCTCTAATTTAATCGTATTTTCTTGCCTTACCATCTTCTACCGATATTACCAGCTTATCCTTGCCATAAATAAAGTCTTTCCTGTCGAGCTTCGGTTTCACCAGCTTTTTCGACTTCGTAAGGAATATGGCTTCTTTAGGACAAGCATCTTCACACAATCCACAGAAAATACACCTCAACATATTTATTTCATACACTGCCGCATATTTCTCTTCGCGATAGAGGTGTTCCTCTCCTTTTTTTCGTTCGGCTGCTACCATCGTAATAGCCTCCGCAGGGCAAGCCAAAGCGCATAACCCGCAAGCGGTACAACGTTCACGTCCCTGATCGTCACGCATAAGGACATGTTGTCCGCGATAGACAGGACTGAATTCACGTTGCTGCTCAGGATATTGAATAGTAACTTTCTTTTTGAAAAGATGCTTTATCGTAATACCCAATCCCTGCACAATAGCAGGCAGGTAAAGACGTTCTTTCAAAGTCATTTTTTTATCAACGACCTCAGCTTTTCTTCCCGATAATGATATATCTTTTATTGACATTGCAATCCTTATTTAAATAACAGCGTGAAGATTCCCACAAGGAAAATATTTACTATTGCCAACGGAAACAGTACCTTCCACCCTAGTTTCATTAGCTGATCATATCTGAATCTTGGTATTGTCCAACGCACCCACATATAGAAGAATATGAAGAATGATGTTTTTGCCAACAGTGACAATACCGCAAAAATATTAGCAATGTTCACACCCCAGTTTTCATTTACCCAGTCGATTCCCGGATAGTTATATCCTCCGAAGAACAACACGGAAATAAGCGCCGATGAAAAGAACATGCTGGCATATTCCGAGAACATAAAGAATCCCATTCCTAACGAAGAATATTCTGTATGATGTCCGTTAACCAATTCCGATTCACATTCCGCTAGGTCGAACGGGGTACGGTTACACTCTGCAAAAGAGCATACAAGGAAAATAAGGAATGTCAGCGGTTGGTAAATAATGTTCCACTCCATCCCGTTCCATCCGCCTTGCTGCAAAGTTATTTCGCGCAAACTGAGTGAACCTGTCATCATTATCAGAGCAATAATAGACAATCCCATCGCTATTTCATACGAGATCATTTGTGCACCCGCACGGATACTACCCATCAGCGAGTATTTGTTATTAGAAGCCCACCCTCCGATAACAACACCATAAACACTAGCCGATAATACAGCCACGATGTATAAAACAGCCACATTCACATCTCCGACCTGAGGAATAAACTCATATCCCGCGATAACGAACTTCTCTGCCCAAGGAATAACGGCCGTTCCCAGAAGGGATAGCGTCATTGCAATAGCAGGGCTGCAGATAAAAAGTATCTTATTCGGCGTATTCGGCATAAACTCCTCTTTCGAGAAAAGTTTTGCCCCATCGGCTATCGGTTGTAACAATCCGAAAATACCTGCCCGGTTTGGTCCCAGACGGTCTTGAAGAAACCCGGCAACCTTTCGTTCGGCATATGTAGCATACAACGCGAAGAACATTGTAACTGCAAATACAAGAACAATAAAGATCAATTTTTCTATAATAAATGTAACTTCCATATTTTATTTAGTTGACAAGTTAACAAGTAAACGAGTTGACTAGTTATTTAACTAGTATCTCGTACCTTGTCTACTTGTATCTATTTATCATCTCTGGTTTTCTTAATAGCTTCCAGTTCGTTTGCATCGTAAGGCGAACCGGTCATACTTATCTTTTCTCTGTCTTCCTCACGTCCTTCCAATACCAAATCATCAGTTTCTATTTTTACTTTCTTCTGAGGAGTTGTATAGTTATTGACATTGATAACAGACGGCTTTTCAAATTTACGAGGACCTTCAATTGTCCAGTCTGCAACGTTCTTATGCTCGAAACGACATTCGTTGCAAATAAAATCTTCTACTTCGTGCCATTCGTCTTTACGCGCTGTTACCCGTTGAACTGCATCGCCGAACATCCATAACGTTACTTTACCCGAACATTTGGTACAATGACGATGCGCATTAAACGGTTTATTGAACCATACGCGCGATTTGAAACGGAAAGTCTTATCTGTAAGGGCACCAACAGGACAAACATCTATCACATTACCCGAAAAATCGTTATCTATAGCCCTTTCGATGTAAGTCGATATCTGAGCATGATCGCCACGTCCTACCACTCCGTGAATCCGTTCGGGTGTTAATTGCTCAGCCAGTTTCACACAACGATAGCAAAGAATGCAACGATTCATATGCAGTTGTATGTAAGGGCCTATATTTTCAGGTTCGAATGTACGTTTTTCTTCTATATAGCGCGATTTGAAATTGCCATTGCCATAAGCCAGGTTCTGTAAATCGCATTCTCCCGCCTGATCACATACAGGACAATCGAGCGGATGGTTAATAAGCAGAAACTCTGTTACAGCTTTACGGGCTTCCAACGCTTTTTCGGATGTAGCGCTTTTTACTTCCATACCATCCTGAACTGCCGTTACACACGACGGCTGAAGTTTCGGCATCGGGCGGGGATCTTTCTCGCTGCCTTTACTTACCTCTACCAAACAACAACGGCATTTACCTCCGCAATCTTTTAGTTTCGAATAGTAACACATGGCAGGAGGTACGCTTTCGCCACCGATCATACGGGCAGCCTGCAAAACAGTAGTACCTGCTTCGACCTCTATTGTATGTCCATCTATTGTAATTTTCATATCTTTAGCTGTTAGCTTATAGTCGTTAGCTATTAGCCTTTTATTTTATAAATCCGTGATAACAACCATTTTGCTAACAGCTAATAGCTATTGGCTAATGGCTGTAATAAGTGTCTCACCTTTTCCATCGGTTCATTCACAAAGTGATTCCGGTCTTTTATTTTTTCAGGGAAACGAACATGATATTCAAATTCTTCACGGAAATGACGAATTGCCGCCGCTACAGGCCATGCCGCCGCGTCACCTAACGGACAGATCGTATTTCCTTCTATCTTGCTCTGGATACTCCAAAGTAAATCGATATCCTCTTCGCGCCCGTATCCGGTCTCTATACGATGAAGGATTTTGTCCATCCACCCTGTTCCTTCACGACACGGAGAACATTGCCCGCAACTCTCGTGATGATAGAAACGGGAAAAATTCCATGTATTACGTACAATACAAGCCGTATCATTATATACTATAAATCCTCCTGACCCAAGCGATGATCCTGTAACGAATCCTCCGTCTGCAAGTGATTCGTATGTAATCAACCGATCTTCGCCATTCGCGGTTTTGAAGATATATCGGGCCGGCAAAATCGGCACGGAACATCCGCCCGGAATACAAGCTTTAAGAGGACGGTCGTCCATCATACCTCCACAGTATTCATCGGAATTGAAAAATTCATCAACGGTTATACCTAATTCTACTTCATATACTCCCGGATTTTTAATATGACCCGAAGCAGACATTAATTTAGTACCTGTCGATTTACCCAGCCCTATTTTAGCGTATTCCTCTCCACCATTGTTTATAATCCACGATACAGTAGAAATAGACTCCACGTTGTTTACAACCGTAGGCTCTCCCCACAACCCGCTCACAGCAGGAAACGGTGGTTTGATACGCGGATTACCACGTTTGCCTTCCAACGATTCTATCAAGGCTGTTTCTTCTCCGCAAATGTATGCTCCCGCGCCGCAATGCACATACAAATCGAGATCATAGCCTGTTCCTAATATATTCTTACCCAGCCATCCATTGGCATAGGCTTCTTTAATTGCTTTTTCAAGAATTTTGAATATCCACATGTACTCACCGCGGATATAGATATAAGACAAATTAGCTTCCAGTGCATAACTGGAAACAATAGCGCCTTCGATGAGCAAATGCGGGATATGATGCATCAGATACCTGTCTTTGAAGGTTCCGGGCTCCGATTCATCGGCATTTACCACCAAGTGACGGGGTTTACCTGATTTCTTATCAATGAAACTCCATTTTAAGCCCATCGGGAAACCAGCTCCTCCACGTCCACGCACGCCTGATGTCTTGACTTGTTCGACAACATCATCGGGTGTCATAGTTTTAAGGGCTTTTTCTACAGAAGCATAGCCCCCGCTTTTGCGATAAACTTCATATTCCTGAATATTGGGAATATCAATTTTCTCTAATAATATTTTTTTACCCATCGCAAAAACTTAATATAGGTTTACTTTACCCTGTTTACAATCTTCTATCAAAGTGTCTATCTTCTCCTCTGTCAGATTCTCATGGTAGTTATCTCCAAGTTGAAGCATAGGCCCGTAACCACATGCCCCAAGGCATTCTACACCCACCACACTGAACATACCATCCGAGGTAATTTCTCCTGGTTTTACACCTAATTTATGACAGGTATAATCCATCAGATTTTCGCCTCCACGCAAGCCACAACAGGCTGTACGGCAAAATTCAAGCATATACTTTGCTACCGGTTTTTGATTGAACATCGAATAGAATGTTACAACCTCATATACTTCGATGGAAGTAATCTCTAATATTTCAGCGACCTTGTCCATCAGCTCCAGACTCAGCCAATTGTCATGGGCATCTTGTACCGCATGCAAAACAGGCAATAATGCCGATTTTTTCTTATCTGCCGGATAATGACTCAATAGTTCGTCGATGCGGGCCATCAGTTCATCCGACATATTTATTACTTGTTTATATTCCATATAAGCTGTTAGCTGTTAGCCTTTAGCCATTAGCTTTTTAGTTGATATATATTATTAATTGGCACATTATCATATTTTCAAATCGGCATATTAGATTATGCATCTAATTCTCCGGCAATAACATTTATACTTGAAAGCGTAGCCACTGCATCGGAGAATAATCCTCCTTTTATCATTTCAGGAAACGCCTGATAGTAAACGAAGCATGGCCTGCGGAAATGGACTCTGAAAGGTGTCCGTGATCCGTCTGTAATAAGATACATACCCAATTCTCCGTTTGCACCTTCCACAGCATGATATACCTCAGCTATCGGAACAGGAACTTCGCCCATCACAATCTTAAAGTGCTGGATGAGTTGCTCCATTTGCGTATAGACTTCTTCTTTAGGTGGAAGATAATAATCAGGCACATCAGCGTGAAAATTCCCTTCAGGCATATTATCCTGTGCCTGACGGATTATTTTTAAACTCTCCTTTACCTCTGCCGCACGAACACACCAGCGATCGTAAGTGTCGCCCGATTGTCCGACAGGTACGATAAAGTCAAAATCTTCATAAGAGCTATATGGTTGCGCTACACGCACATCGTAATCGACACCCGTAGCTCTCAGGTTAGGACCTGTAAATCCATAATTGATCGCCTTTTCGGCAGAAATGGCTCCGACCCCGATAAGACGATCCATGAAAATACGATTACGCTTGAACAGGCTTTCAAGCTGATCCCAAGCCTTAGGGAATCCTTCTAGAAATTCATCAAGTTTATCCCAAGCAGCTTTACTCCAATCACGTTCGAACCCGCCTATACGTCCCATATTGGTAGTCAGTCGGGCTCCGCAAATTTCTTCGTATATCTCGTAAGCTAATTCACGGTATTTCATTACATATAAAAACGGCGTATATGCACCAAGGTCTACGCCCAATATACCATTACATATCAAATGGTCGGTTATACGCGCCAGTTCCATGACAATAACACGCATATATTGAGCCCTCTTCGGCACTTCTACTCCAAGAGCCTTTTCCACAGTCATCCACCACGCCATATTGTTTATAGGCGCGGAACAATAGTTAAGACGGTCTGTCAGGGTAGTAATCTGATAGAAAGTCCTGTGTTCTGCTATTTTTTCAAAGGCACGATGAATGTAGCCGATAGTGGTATCTGCATCTAAGATGCGTTCGCCATCCATCAGCAATATATTTTGAAATACACCGTGAGTAGAAGGATGCGTAGGCCCAAAGTTCAATACACTAAGCTCACGGCCGTCTTCAAAGGTCTGTTCCCTCACCATTTTCGCAAAGCGATGTTCCGGATTTATGGTTTGTTCTAACATTTCCCTCCTTTGCTTTATTGTGGTTCGTAATTATTAGGTGTTCTACCAAAGAAACGGTCATCCTTATCGGTACGTCCGGCATCCTCCAACGGGTGATCTTTCCGCATCGGAAAAGACACCATGCCTTCATCATTGAGAATACGCTTCTGATTGGGATGCCCGACAAAGTTTATACCATAGAAATCGTATGTTTCGCGTTCCATCCAGTTAGCGGCGGCAAAAACCTCAACGACAGAATCGACTTCAGGAGCCTCTCCGTTTAAAAACGTTTTGACACGCACCCGAACATTATCGATCCAGTTATGCAACAAGTACACAACCGCGAATTGAGCGTCTTTCGCATTATCGGGATAATGCACACCACATAGATCTGTCAGAAAATTGAAACGCAGAGCTTCATTATCCTTCATAAAACGAATAACATCCTTTATGACAGAAGGTGAAACCTCAAACGTGAGAATATCCTGTTCCATTCTGAAACTGAATGCTTCGGAATCAAATTTCTCTATGATTTTATTTTGAATTTCTGTTATTTCAAGTGCCATTCCTTATTCAAATTTATATGAATCAAGCAATTCCTGATATCTTTCGGAACCTCTACGACGCACAGATTCATGTTTTACCAGTTCTTGTAGTTGCATCACGCCATCCAAAATCTGCTCCGGGCGAGGCGGACATCCCGGCACATATACATCTACCGGAATTACTTTATCGATCCCCTGTAATACCGAATATGTATCGAATATTCCACCCGACGAAGCACAGGCTCCCACAGCTATCACCCATTTAGGTTCTGCCATTTGTTCATAAACATGACGAAGGATAGGCGCCATTTTTTTTGAAATAGTACCCATCACTAGCAGCATATCAGCCTGACGCGGAGAGAAGCTATTACGCTCGGCTCCGAAACGTCCCATATCATAAGTAGATGCCATAGTGGCCATAAATTCAATTCCGCAACAGGATGTTGCAAACGGTAATGGCCAAAGAGAATTGGCCCGGGCCAATCCTACGACATAATCGAATTTTGTAGCAAAAAATCCATGCCCTGTATATCCGTCAGGAGCAGGTACTACATTTATATTAGAAGATTTGCTCATAATTTTATATCTTTATTTTTCCCAATCCAGAGCTTTTCGCTTCACTATATATAGATAGCCTACAAGTAGAAGAACAATAAAGCCTCCCATTTTTAACAAGCCATCCCACCCAATAGTTTTGAAATTAATAGCCCAAGGGTACATAAAGACAATTTCTATATCGAAAAGAACAAACAAAATAGCTATTAAGAAATATTTTACCGGAAAAGGCGACCTGGCATTTCCTATCGGGTCAAGGCCACATTCAAAATTTGCTTCTTTTCGTGAGCTTCTGTGTTTCGGACCCAGAGCCTTCGATACAAATACTGTAGCAAAAACAAATATCGCGCAAAAAGCAATTTGCATTAATATGGGCAGAAAATCATATAGACTGGAGTTCATAAAAGGCTTTTTAACATACATTATTTCGTTACTTACAAAGGTACTTTTTTATTGGCAAATAAAAATAAAATGGCTCATATATTTTATCGATAATATACTGAAAAATCCGCATCAATACAAAAAAGTAGCGTTTTGTTCACTCCAGTTCGCAAACTAGCTAAAAAGTGTGTGTATGGCGACACACATTTATTTAAAAGCGTTAGTTATAAATTTTATTTATGAGTTTCTTATTCAATATTTGAAGCTATTAACATTTAAACTCCGGCTATAAGCAGGTTCCCAACAGAAATGTTAATTAATGTTTTTGAAGCGGGTTATTAGATAAACTTGCCCTTATTACTTCTTTTTTTATTCTTCTTTATCCAATAAATCAGGGCGCAAGCGTTCGGTTCGTTCCATGGCCTGTTGTAATTTCCATTCATCGATTTTGGCCTGATGTCCTGACAGAAGTATTTCAGGTACTTCCCAGCCTTTATATTCCGCCGGACGTGTATAAACCGGTGGCGCCAGCAAGTTATCCTGAAAAGAATCGGAAAGGGCTGATTGTTCATCTCCTATCGCTCCCGGTATCAGGCGAACAATGGCATCCGCCATCACAGCAGCAGCAAGTTCACCGCCTGTCAGCACATAATCACCGATAGATATTTCGCGAGTTATAAGATGCTCTCTTACCCGGTAATCAATGCCTTTATAGTGTCCGCAAAGGATTATTATATTTTCATACGAAGACATCACATTGGCTATCTTCTGGTTGAAAACTTCTCCATCGGGTGATGTATAGATGACTTCATCATAATTCCGCTGTTTCTTTAATGCCGAAATAACATTGTCTATTGGCTCCACTTGCAATACCATGCCTGCTTCTCCACCAAAAGGATAATCATCGACACGCCGATGTTTATTCGTTGTATAATCCCTGAGATTATGAACATGTATTTCGACCAGTTTTTTGTCTTGTGCCCGTTTCAGAATAGAACAGTCTATCAGTCCGGTAAACATTTCGGGCAGAACACTTATTATATCTATACGCATAGATAATGCCTATTTAACCTCTTTATGGAATAAGCTACCTGAGGCTTGGGCAGTAGGCATGACCAACAGATCTTGTATATCAACATGCGAAGGTTGCGAAACAACATAATGTACAGCTTCGGCTATATCGTCTGCCACAAGATTTTCAAAACCTACATACACCTGATCCGCTCTGGTTTGATCTCCTTTAAAGCGGACTAACGAAAATTCGGTTTCCACAGCTCCGGGGCATATTTGGGTAACTTTGATATTGTATGGCAGAAAATCCATTCGCATACCTTTGCTCAGAGCATCTACGGCATGTTTGGTCGCGCAATATACGACTCCGTTAGGGTATACATCCTTTCCGGCGATAGAACCAATATTGATAATATGGCCCGACTTACGGGCAACCATACCCGGCGATACAACGCGGGTAACATACAGTAGTCCTTTTACATTCGTGTCGATCATGCGTTCCCAATCTTCCAATACTCCTTTGTGAATAGGGTCGAGACCGACAGCTAAACCGGCATTATTAACCAATACATCAATATCTTTCCACTCTTCAGGAAGGCTATCTATCGCTTTTTCTACTTCATCATATATTCTGACATCAAAATAAAGAGAGAGAACTTTTACCTCATATTTAATTTCAATTTCTTTTTCAAGCTCTTCAAGCCGGTCTTTACGTCGTCCGGTAATAATTACATTATAACCTTCCTTTGCCAAACGCAAAGCTGTAGCTCTCCCCAAACCGGAGGTTGCTCCTGTAATAAGCGCTATCTTTTTCATGTCACTTTTTATTTTATCCACACGTTTATAATTTCACCCAGGCATGATTTAAGATTGGCGCCCTCAGCCGGTATTTCTCCGGACTTTTTACACTCTATAATCATCCATGCTTCCGAAAACGCAGGAGAGCCTGAAGGCATTGCCACAGGAGTAAACTCTGTGTCCTTGATCTTTTCTGAACCATCCAGTTTAGCTAACCCGTCATTGTATATTTCCGTAAAGAAACATATAGTATACGTTTTTGCATTTTCGATTAACGAATACCGGCTTGCACTAACATTCGTTATCGCCTGTAATCTTTCCATCAAAGTAGATGTACCTTTCCATTTAGCAAGGATAGCCGATGGTTCTTTCACATTACCGCTCAATATCAGCACTTCTTTGCCTATCATTGAGGACGGAATTTTATCAGACGGAATTTTCTTAAATCCGGATATTGTAGATGCGGTATTTTGCAGCGGCTGAGATACTTCTTTTTCAACAACAGGGGCCGGAACTACTGCTACAGGCTGTTCGGCGACAGCCACGACCGGTTGGGCTGCCGCACCTGTCGTACTCACCCCATTGAGATACACATCTATAGATCGAAAAATACTACTAATACTATCTATGGTTTGCGTTCTGAATTTATCATAATACCGATTAAGCTTATCCCCTTTTTTATTAAGAGCTATTTTGTCCGTGATCATTTGTTCCGCAGGTTGCAAATCTTTACTGTCGGAATAATCATATTTGATACCCCTGGCAGTAACATCACATTTCCCGTTCCCTACTTTCATAAGCAACTGGTAAGTCATTTTTGCCTGATCGAGGACTAAAGCGCTTTTTTTAAAGACAAGGTATTTTTCACCACCGCATGCTATTGTTCGGGATTGAGGATCCGACAATAACACTCTGTTATTCAAATCCCCTTCGGACTTATAATTCTCTTGTGCCCATTTATCCATTAAGCTAAAGAAACGGTCATCATCGATTAGCTGCTTTACTGTTACAGATTTTTCAAAAACCACCTTACCTCCAACTTCAGGCACAGCTCCGGCTAAATATTTATTCTGCTGAGCAACAGAAAAAAGACTTACTAAAAAAAGAGAAGCCAGTAAAAGATATTTATTCATTTCGACAAGTTATTATGATTATACCATAAAAGTAGTAATTTATAGTAGTTTGTCAATGTCAAATATTAAAAAATAAAAAGGTATCAGCTAATAGCCGGTACCTTTTCTATTAATTTTGTGTGTTCTTAGTTCGAGTCGCTCGATCCGTCTGAATTTTCAGCAGCCATACGTTGGTAGCTCTTATAACGCCACAAGGCACTTTTTTGAGCTGCTTCGTATAACTCCGCAGATTCGCTTGGATTTGATTTTTGAAGAGATGTGTAACGAACCTCATTGCCTAAGAATGCTTGGAATTTAGACCAATCAGGTTCCTTACTATCCATTACAAATGGATTTTTGCCCTCTTCTTCCAGCATTGGATTGTAGCGCCACAAGTGCCAGTAGCCGCATTCTACAGCCAATTTTTCTTCATCTTGGGCATGTCCCATACCTTTTCTTAATCCGTGACTGATACATGGGGAGTAAGCAATAACTAAAGATGGCCCTTTATATTCTTCGGCTTCTTTAATAGCTTTGAGGCATTGTCCCTGATTAGCGCCCATCGCAACTTGTGCAACATATACATACCCGTATGTGGCTGCAATCATGCCAAGGTCTTTCTTCCGGATTTTCTTACCTGCTGCTGCAAATTTAGCTACGGCTGCAATTGGTGTCGATTTGGAAGATTGTCCTCCTGTATTGGAATATACTTCTGTATCCAGTACAAGGATGTTTACATCTTCTCCTGAAGCGATAACATGATCGAGACCACCAAAACCTATATCATAAGCCCATCCGTCGCCACCAAAGATCCAGATAGAACGTTTGATCAGATATTGTTTAAGAGAATAAATTTCTTTACAATAATCGCATTTATCTTTTTCTACTTCAAGTAATGGAAGTAGACTGGCTGTGATTTCTTTAGTCTTTCCGGAATCATGCTTGTTCTCAATCCATTCCTTATATAAGGCTTTAGTTTCAGGAGAACATTTGTCACAATCCTGAACTTGGGTCATCAGCTTCTCTAATTTATCACGCATTGTCATGTTTGCAATGGCAAATCCCAGACCGTATTCAGCGTTATCTTCGAATAGAGAGTTTGCCCATGCCGGACCTTTACCTTCTTCGTTTTTACGATAAGGGGTAGATGGAGCCGATCCTCCGTAGATAGATGTACAGCCGGTTGCGTTAGCGATCATCATGTGGTCGCCGAACAATTGCGTTACTAGTTTTATGTATGGGGTTTCACCACAACCTGAACAAGCGCCTGAGAACTCAAACAATGGTGTTGCAAACTGGGAGTTTTTCACATTTAGTTTTGTATCTACCAAATGAGCTTTGCTCGTTACATTTTTGATCATGAAATCCCAATTGTCCTGTTCCGGGAATTGAGTGCCGATTTCAACCATTTTAAGAGCAGGGTTTCCTTTCTTTCCAGGGCAGATATCCGCACAGTTGCCGCAGCCAAGACAGTCGAGAACGTCTACTTGTATGCGGAATGCCATTCCGTCGAATTGTTTTCCTTGAGCTTTTAATAGTGTAACGTCAGCCGGAGCGCCGGATTGTTCAGTTGCATCCAATACAAACGGGCGTATAGTAGCATGAGGACAAACATATGCACATTGGTTACATTGTATACAGTTTTCGGCATCCCATACAGGAACGAATGCTGCTACTCCGCGTTTTTCGTACTCGGTAGTACCATGATCCCAAGTTCCGTCTTCGCGACCAACGAATACTGAAACAGGAAGGTCATAACCACGCTGTGCGTTAACCGGACGTACTACCTTCTTGATAAATTCGGGAGCATCGTCTTCTTGTGATTTCTCAACGACAATGTTAGCCCATTCGGCAGGAACTTCTACTTTTTCTATTTCGTCGCCACGATCAACAGCTGCATAGTTTTTCTTTATCACATCTTCTCCTTTACGTCCATATGACTTAACGATGAATTTTTTCATCTGCTCTACTGCCAGGTCGTAAGGAATAACGTTCGATATTTTAAAGAACGCGGATTGCAGGATTGTATTTGTACGGCCTCCCAAACCAATTTCGGTAGCAATTTTAGTCGCGTTGATTATATAGAAATTGATTTTATTTACGGCAAGATATTTCTTGACATTGTTTGGTAAGTAATTTCCTACTTCTTCTTTATCCCATACCGAGTTGAGCAAGAAAGTTCCGTTTTTCTTCAACCCTTTAGTAACATCATAAAGATGAAGGTAAGCAGGAACGTGACAAGCTACAAAGTTAGGTGTGTTCACCAAATAGGTAGATCGTATAGGGTTGTCGCCAAAGCGAAGGTGAGAGGCGGTGAATCCTCCGGATTTCTTGGAGTCGTAAGCAAAATAAGCCTGACAATATTTATTGGTGTTGTCGCCTATGATTTTTACGGTGTTTTTGTTAGCGCCTACTGTACCGTCCGAACCCAGACCATAGAATTTAGCTTCGTAGTTATTGTCTTCTACAGCGACTTCTTCTTTCATCGGTAGCGACTTAAATGTCACATCATCCACAATACCGATTGTGAAGTCGTTCTTCGGTAAATTCATGGCCAGGTTTTCGTAAACCGACATGATTTGCGAAGGGGTAGTGTCCTTAGATGACAGCCCGTAGATACCACCAACAATAGTCGGTGCATCAGCCTTGCCAAAGAAACAATCTTTTACATCCATATATAATGGTTGTCCAAGAGCTCCCGGTTCTTTTGTACGATCGAGTACGGCAATTCTCTTCGCTGTTTTAGGTATAGCCGAAAGGAATGCTTCTGCTTTGAACGGACGATATAAGTGAACGGAAACAAGACCCACTTTTTCACCTTTTGCATTCAGGAAGTCTATTGTTTCGCGGATTGCTTCCGTTACAGATCCCATTGCAATGATTACACGGTCTGCGTCTTCTGCCCCGTAGTAATCGAACAGTCCATATTTGCGTCCGGTAATCTTGGTTATTTCAGCAAGATATTTTTCTACAATCGCAGGTACTGCACTGTAAAATTTATTAGAAGCTTCACGTGATTGGAAATAAATATCATCGTTTTGAGCTGTACCGCGTGTTACAGGATTTTCCGGATTCAGGGCTCTGTCGCGGAATGCTTGAAGCGCTTCTTGGTTGATTAATGGAATCAGGTCTTCCTGATTCATTTCTTCAACTTTTTGTATTTCGTGTGAAGTACGGAATCCGTCAAAAATGTTCATAAACGGAATACGTGCTTCAAGTGTAGCCAGATGAGGAACAGCCGATAAATCCATAACCTCTTGTACCGATCCGGAGAAGAACATCGCGAAACCGGTTTGGCGAGCGGCCATTACGTCCTGATGGTCTCCGAAGATAGATAGGGCCTGGGCGGCTATCGCGCGAGCCGAAACGTGGAATACGGATGGAAGGAGTTCTCCCGCTATTTTATACATATTAGGTATCATCAACAAAAGCCCTTGCGAGGCTGTATATGTCGTTGTCAATGCACCTGCCTGTAACGATCCGTGAAGTGTGCCGGCAGCACCTGCTTCCGATTGCATTTCCTGTACTTTGAGTATTTCACCAAAAATGTTTTTGCGTCCGGCTGCTGCCCACTCATCAGCATACTCTGCCATAGTTGACGATGGGGTGATAGGGTAGATCGAAGCCACCTCACTGAACATATAGGATATATGTGCAGCTGCTTGATTACCATCACAAGTAATGAATTTCTTTTGTTTAGCCATACTTTCTGTAATAGTTGATTATCTTTTTAGTTTACTTATTTTTATATGTTCGATGTCTTTGAATATTAGTTATCTAGTATAGAAAACCGAAAAGCCAAAGAGGAATTATATTCTTATCGCCTGTCTTCAGGTTTCCGACCGCGTAGAGCAAATCCGATTTGTTTTTACTCCGGGTCTTTTGTCCTTCTATTTTAAATTTATAACTTTTATCATTGTATTCAACGATGAATGCGCCACTTTTCGATCCTTTTCTTAATTTGCTGTCGCTATGGTGCAGTTGGTTATAAAAAAAAGTTTCGCGAAGGTCCTGGTCGCTTACATCTGACTTTTTCAACGGGAACATCAGGTTTGTATTATGCATGTATACCAGATCGGGTTTCTTAGGGTATTCTTCACCTTCTTTGTATAGCATATTAATAAGCCTGGCGCTATGCAAATATTCCAGATAATTAGTGACTGTCGCCCTGGAAATCTCACAATCGATACTCAATTGGCTGATATTCGGTTTCCCGGGAGCAGATAAAGACAAAAGATATAGCAATTTTCTTAGTTTTGGCAAATATGACATTTCTATCTGCCGGATAGATAGAACATCTATTTCCAGCATCATATTGACCGTTTTAAGTAAATTTTCCGAAAAATTCCTTTTCTCGAGGAAAAAAGGATAATAACCATGATGAAGGTATCCCCAAAAATGTTCCAATGCGTCAATTTGGCTATAAATATCTTCTGCTATTTGGCGGTGGTCATTTACTATATCTTCCAGTCTATATGCCGGAAAATCTTTTCCAAATTGAACGTTCAGATACTCTCTGTAAGAGAACCCTCTCAGGTTATATACCTTTACGATAGAAGACACCTCTGCATCTTCTCCCAGTTTCATTACGGTGGAAGTTGTAAATACAATCTTCAATTGAGGAAGCTGTTCGTAGCACTCTCTCAGTTCTTTAGTCCAATTAGGATATTTGAATACCTGATCGATCAATAAAGTTTTACCACCACGCTCAACAAACTCTTTGGCAAAACTTGTTATAGACCGTATGGTAAAGTAGAACTGATTCATGTTGATGTAGAGACAGTCTCTTTTGTCCAGATCGAAATATTTCTTGGCATATTGCAACAAGAAGATAGTCTTTCCTACCCCTCTGGTACCTTTTATACCAATCAGCCGATGTGACCAATCTATTTGATCCATCAACAATCTAGGCATTGTTCCTTCGAGATGCTCTACTAAATATTTATGTGTACGAAAAAATGATTCCACTGAATATCAATTAAACCTGACGAAGATACTTCTTTTTTGCTTTATTGCAAAGTCCAGATAGCAGTTTTAATCATTTTTTATCAAAAAAAATGAGAGAATTCTCCAAAAATAGTTTTGCAAGCAGGCTTTAAAGATGGTAGTAAGTAGTTGCTTAGAGATTTAGGAACCAAGGGAAAAAGCATACTACTCCCTACTTACTACTCTCTACTTACTACTATTTATAGTATTTATCATAAACTTTCTTGTAAGCATCTGTCTTTTTAAGGCGTTGTATCCACGTATTAAGAGAATCCAGCAGGATAGGGGATTGTTCTCTTACAGCCCAAGCTTCCAAATGGGTGAATCCTATGAATGTAGCGTAGTCTATTTCGGGTAAATCTCTTGCTACATTCCCGGCGGTTTTTTCGTCACAAACGGCATAGTCTATCTCTTTCGAGGCTACAAGCATGGCTAGCTGTTCGGAGCCATATACTTCATCTTCCTTTATATATATGGTATCGCCAATTTCGTGCGAAAGATTTTGCAATCTCAGTTTAGCCGGCGATTTGGCCGATATATATATCGTTTTTTTTGCCAAATCCAAATGGCTTCTTATGGGTTCTGTGTTGTCGTTGAAGGTTTTCTTGCGTTGTATGAGTACCTGCCGGTTTTGCACAATCGTTTCTGTGAATTTTAAAGAATCCCGTAATAATGTTGTAACAGGTATATTGCGTGCTACTACATCATATTTGCCTTGTTTCAGGCCTTCTATGCTTTTTTCGAGGCTGGACTCTAATGATACCTCTACCTTTAAAGGTATATATGTTTCCAGTAGCCGGATGAGGTCGTGATTGAATCCGGCAATAGTATCGCCCGATACAAAATATCCTATCGAATTGTAGTCGGTGACAATATGCAGGGTGCCTGACTTTTCTATCTGAGGATAGTCTTTTATTTGTTCCTTGCCTTTTTTAAGGAATAGAATCCAAATAACGAGAATAACGGCAATGATAATTGGTATTGCAAGAAAATCTTTTTTTTTCATAGAGCCCTAATTGTTGAAACGCCAAGAGATCCCTAATTTCAATCCTCGTGGATTTACCGGATAACGGTATAAAGAGAACGATTCGCCATTACCCATACCTTGTGCGACATTATACATCATCACGAAGAAACGGGTATATTTCAGATGCATATTGAGGTATGCTGTAGCTATCGGAAAATTGCCCAGTTCCATGTCTCTTTGGTTATAGAATTGCATGGTCAGAGGCTGATAGCCGGGCATGTAGTATTTGGTGTGGAAATGGGCATCGGCTCCGAGCTGTAAAGTAAGTACCTTTGCCAGCTTCGTTGTAATATAGATATTGGTATAAAAACTAAGCTTCGGTAGGGGGATGATCTCTTCTTCGCTTTGTTGAAATATCACCTGGCTATCCCAATGGAAAATCCCAAAGTTAAACTTTTGGTCGAGGCGTATGGCGTATACCTGTGTTTCACTCTCGTATTGTACAGGGAGTCCTTGCTTATCATAATATATATAGTTATTTATAGATTCTATTCCCCCACTTATTTTTGTTTTAGAAAAAGGAAGCTCTGGAAAATTAATTTCACCACCAATGTATTTGCGATTTACGTGTTTGAATTCATTCTTCCAGTTCCAGTATTTAGAAGCAAAGTTATCTTCAAAAAAGCTTGGAGTAGTATTTTTTATGTAGGCATTCGCTTTCACGGAGAAATCTTTGCCCTTAAATTTTAGCATAGTGGTAAGCTCGCCTTCTAGTTTGTAATCGGCTTCTGAACTAAATTCACCGGATGCTTTATATCGCAGGTATTTTCCTTTTTCTTTAGTCAGAACGCCTCCGATAGTCAATACATTGTCCGGCTCTCTCCTGTTCATGCCGGGTCTGGATATGATAGTAATGGTATTCGTATTATCATCTGTTATAGTCATAGATGTCGGCATGGAATATTTTCGCAAGTCGTATTCTATAAATGCAGTGAGGCCGAACTTTATCCATTTGCGGAATCCTTCGTTCATTGCCAGCGCCAATGTGTTTTTGAAGGAATAATACGCCATGTAATCATCTATATTTTCCGAATAGACAGGGGTACTTATAGATTTCCCATTGTAAGGGTATTTCCCGTCTATGGTGTACAGGTTATCCATGTCGGTATAATTAGAACTGAAGCGGCGCCTTTGATCGGTATAATGCGAGGTAAGGATAACACTGGCAGGGGAAATATAATCCTTCTTTTGACGGAGTCCCATGGTGCTGTCATTAATAGGATATTCTTCCATATTATTACCTAAATCGTAGCGATTGGTGATATATATATGGCGTCCGCGAAGTTTATTCCACGTTTGTTGCATTCTTACCGGTATATCGCGTGAGTTTCCACTGAACTTTTTATCTCTTATGATGTTCCCGTTCGGGCTGGTGATATATAATGTGTCTGCTATCCCGCCGTTTTCAATATTCGTGAAATTATTGTTATGGAAAAACGCGTGCATCTTGTATTTATCTCCGATATAACTGGCATATACATCGTAACTGATTCCCTTGTTAGAAAGCGAGGTATAGAAACCACGGGAGTAGATGTAATCAAAATCGAACCCTATGTTTAGTTTTTTACCCATATTAGTTGAAATCTCCGCTTGGAATCTATTTTCAGCAGTTTCTCCACCTCCGGCACTCTGATACTTAATTTCCGAATAAGGAACTTTCGTATTTAAGAAGTCTTTGGTTTCAGGACTTTTTCGCCAAAGGTACATGGCATCCATAAAGGTAAAACGGGAAGTTTCGGGACGTTCAAAGAATATTTTTGATTGGGCCGGTGAGCCGACATTACCCAGATATCCCATAGCAACACTCTTCCCATCGACCAACATGCTTTGATGAAAATCTATTATCGCCGTGTCGCGGGGAATGAAAATACGTTCACCCAATCTGGGTGTTATTTTCCATGCGTAAGTATTGGGTATTTCAATTTTGGTGGTATCTATTTTGCGGCTGTCGGATGGTAATTTACCTATAACTTCTTGTTTTAGGGAATCCTGTACTATTCTGGCGGGAGACGATTGAATATTCCTGTTCTGAGCCTTCAAAACAGGAAGCACTATAATAAATAGAAATGCGGCTACTATATATTTTTTCATCGGTGCAAACTTACACAAAAAATGAAAAAAGAGAAGTTAATCTATCTATAAAAACAGAAGTCTGGACAGTTTATTGCAAAATATTAATTAAAAAACTGTGATAGTGAGTAACTTATTCCGGCTACTCCTTGAAGGTTTGCATTTTATTACGCTGAATTTCACGAAAATATCATATCTTTGATACACAGAGTTTCATAGTACATGACAAAAAATATTGCAAAATCTTATATTGCCCTTACAGGGCGCGGTTTCAGGGATTGTATTTTCCCACCCAAGGCGTTGCCATTGGGCTATATTATGTAGCCCTTTCAGGGCATCGTGGAAAGAAACAGGCTGAAAGCCTGATATATTCCAGCCCGGGGTAACACCCCGGTGAGATGACAGACTAGGGAATCGCGCCCTGTAAGGGCAACATAATAAGCCTTTTAAATATATATATAATATTTTTTGTCATGTACTATGACAGAGTTTATATAAAGATTTAGGAGAAACCAAAATGGCGCATTACTGGGAGCATATTGCGTGTCGGTAACTTCAAGCCATTACGATTGGGCGAAGAAAAAAATCAAAGCACATCTAAAAACGCGTGCCTTGTGAGTTTACAGTAAGATTAATAAAATAAAAATATCGACCGGCTGAAAGGGCAAAAAAAAGAAATATATACAAGGAATCCCCCGAAAGTTAACCTTTCCATTCGGGAGTTATTTGATAGTATTGCACCGCAAAACGCTGAGATACGCATGGTTGCCAAATATTTATGTCTCATTCTCAAATATCCTGCAAAGTGATTATCCCTTAGACAGTTGATTCTAACCGATTAAAATCCAAAATAAAAAAGTAACTTTGTCCTATAGTTTTAAAACAGTGGTAATATGAATACAATAACATTTTATAAAAATAAAGAGCAAATTATACGTTCTATATTAGATGCGGACGAAGAAACTATTACCGAAATAGCTGCAATTCTGGGGAGAAAGAAGGAAAAATATCCGGCGAGAATGACTGTCGAAGAATTAAAGGAGGAAGTTCTGGAAGGTGTTAATCAGGCGCAGAACGGACAGGTTATATCCCATGAAGACTTCTTAAAGAAACATGGATTATGAAAATAAATTGGACGCATAAAGCGGACGCGCGGATTGACGAAATCCTTGATTTTTATAAAGAGAAAAGCCCAAAAGTAGCGAAAGAAATATTGGTAGATATAAATAAAACGGTGGAGCCATTGGTAAAATTTCCACAAATGGCAGCTATAGAGCCTGTGTTGTCTGATTTACCCATCTCTTTTCGCTCTTTGATCGTTCGTAACATCTACAAAATAATCTATTATGTGGATGAAAACAACGGGACTATAAATATTGTTACCGTTTGGGATTGTCGCCAAAACCCAAAGAACTTAAAAGATGAAGTTATCAGAAAATAGAAGGGGTATGGACACAAAGCCCCATAAAACACAATCCGTGGGATTGTAAAATATATTTGAATCGGTAATTTTTTTGGTTTCTAAATTAACCCTTTGGTAGAAGGTAGTTCGTAATTGAAAATATCCCGTTTTTTTGCCATTTTTAAAGCTCGTGCAAGAGCTTTGAAAATACCTTCTATTTTGTGATGTTCGTTTGTCCCTTCTGCTTTTATATTAAGATTCATTTTAGCCGAATCGCTTAATGATTTAAAAAAGTGCAAGAACATTTCGGTAGGCATGTCTCCTACTTTTTCGCGGTTGAACTGTGCATCCCAAACCAGCCATGGACGTCCGCCAAAGTCGAGGGCTACAGAGCAGAGGCAATCATCCATAGGCAGGCAATAACCGTAGCGTTCTATTCCCCGTTTGTCTCCTAACGCTTTATTTATGGCTTCGCCCAAAGCTATTGCTGTGTCTTCTATGGTGTGATGTTCATCTACATTAAGGTCGCCTTTCACCTGTATTGTAAGGTCTATCCCTGCATGTTTTCCTATCTGCTCCAACATGTGATCGAAAAAACCGAGACCTGTGGATATGTCACAACTGCCTTTTCCATCCAGATTGAGAGCTATATAAATATCCGTTTCTTTTGTCGTGCGCCTTATTTCGGCTTTGCGTTCTCCGGCAAAAAGAAATTCACTGATGGCATTCCAATCGGAAGTTTTAAGAATGCAAGAGTTTTTCAGTTCGTCAGGGATATCGATGTTTTCTTGTAGGAAGATTGCCCTACATCCCAGATTCTTAGCAAGTTCTACATCCGTTAATCTATCACCTATTACAAAAGAATGCTCCATATCGTATTCTCCTGTCATATATTTGCCCAGCATTCCGGTTCCGGGTTTTCGTGTCGGCGCATTGTCTCCGGGAAAACTCCGGTCGATAAGTATATCATCAAAAATGATTTCTTCGCCTTCCAGTGTCTTTAACATCTTGTTATGCGCAGGCCAAAAAGTATCTTCGGGGAAAGAATCTGTGCCTAATCCATCCTGATTAGTAACCATAACAAATTCGAAATCAAGGTTTTTCCGTATAAAATAAAGATTTCGGATCACTTTCGGATAGAATTCCAATTTTTCAAGACTATCCAGTTGATAATCAATAGGAGGTTCTATAACGATAGTCCCGTCACGGTCTATGAATAATGCTTTCTTTTTCATTTTCTATAATCCTAAAATATTCAATGTTTCTATCAGCGTTTTATTCTCCTCATCCGTCCCTACTGTTATGCGAAGACACCCGGCACACAGCGATACGGAATTGCGGTTACGTACAATCACGCCCCTGTCGGCAAGCTTTTTATATATTCCATTTGCATCACTTACTTTTACCAGGAGAAAGTTTGCATCTGTCGGATATATTTTCTCTACAAACGGAAGCTTTGGTAATTCATCCTTAAGATAATCACGTCCTTTAAGTAAAGTCGCGATCCATTGCTTTCGCAGTTCCAGTTTGTCAAGTTCTTCATTAACAAAGTTTTGTGTCAATATATTAACATTGTAAGGATATTTCACTTTGTTGAATAATCTAATAATTTCGGGAGAAGCAAAAGCCATTCCCAGCCGCACAGCCGCCAGTCCCCATGCTTTAGAAAAAGTTTGCAGGATAACCAGATTCGGATATTTATCCAACTCGTTAAGCCATGTCGTTTCCGAGGCAAAATCGATATATGCTTCGTCTACTATTACAATGCCTGCGAAAGTATTCAATATCTTTTCTATTTCTTTTCGGTTCAGGAGGTTGCCTGTCGGATTGTTTGGCGAACAAAGAAATATAAGCTTTGTTTTTTCATCAGTTCTTTCCAGAATTTTTTGCGCGTCGATGTCAAAGTTTTCATTAAGTAATACTTTCCGGTATTCTACGTCGTTTACATCGGCGCATACCTGATACATCCCGTATGTAGGATTTATGGCAACAATATTATCGATACGCGGTTCGCAAAAGATACGGATAACGAGATCTATCGGTTCATCGCTGCCATTTCCCAGGAATATTTTTTCTGCGTCAATACCCTTAATTTTTGCTATTTTTTCTTTAAGCTTCCATTGCAATGGGTCGGGATAACGATTGTATTTGTCGTTCAACGGGTTCTCATTGGCATCTAAAAAAACAGAGGCTTCCCCTTTAAATTCGTCCCGGGCTGAGGAGTATGCCTTCATGTCCCATACATTTTTGCGTACTAATTGTTGCAGATCCATCTGATTATTTCTGATTATTTAAAACAATGAGGCTGTCTCAAAAGTAAAATTACACTATCAAAGTGTTACCCTCTTTGTCATCCTGAGTGCAACGAAGGATCTCATTCCTCAGGAAAAGAGATGTTTCACTCCGTTCAACATAACAACCAACGGTCACAGGAGCGTAGCGTATGTAAATAGATATAAGAAAATACTTTTGAGACAGCCTCATTCTGTACTTTTTCTTGTTACTACAACTCAATTTTAACTCCCAGCAGTTTATAAAATTCCCTTAAAATGGCAGGGTGTCCGGGCCATGCCGGTGAGGTGGCCAAATTACCGTCCGCAATAGCTTCCGTTGCCGGAATATCCTTATAAATTCCTCCTGCCAGTGTTACTTCCGGACCTACTGCTACATAGCAAGTAAGTGTTTTGCCTTTTACGACATTAGCGGCGGTCAATATCTGAATGCCATGGCAAATGGCAGCTACAGGAAGATTCTTGTCAAAGAAATAGCGTGTATATTCAATTACTTTCGGATTGAGGCGGATATATTCCGGAGCCCGTCCGCCGGTGATGTAAAGACCTGCGTAATCTTCCGGTTTTACAGCATCAAAACTTTTATTCAATGTAAAATTATGACCTCTTAATTCGGCATATGTCTGGAATCCGACAAAGTCGTGAATTGCAGTAGCGACCTGTTCTCCGGCTTTTTTGCCGGGACAAACTACATCTACATGAAATCCGACACTAACGAGAGCCTGAAAGGGAACCATCAACTCATAGTCTTCTACAAAATCGCCTGCCAGCATTAATATTCTTTTACTCATAATAAAACAGATTTAAATTTGTGAATCGATTAATTTCTATAAATATAGAAAGATTTTCAAGAAAATCAGTGTTCCTATCTTATTTTGGTTCGTATGTTGTTACTACGAATATTATAAGAGGTTCGTCACCGGTATTAATTATTGAGTGATAATTGTTCTCTCCCTGAATAGAAGTTACGTTTCCTTTTTTCAGATTGAACTTTCGGGTAATTTTATCCAAACCTTCACGTTCGATATATTCCCCTTCACCATGTACAATTACATAAAGCTCCTGTTCTTTTTTGCTGCCATGCTCGTGAAATCCCGCCTGGTCGCCTTTGTTCAGTAACACCATATAGGTACCTATGCGGTTATTTACCAGTTCACCTTTTTCGAAGACAGAGAGCATATAAACCACTCCGTTTCCGCCATACATCGGGTCACGTTTTTCTACGTCTATTGCTGTTCGTTGAGGCTTGCCAAAGGGTATCAGGCTAATATCTATATATTTTGATACAGTTTCCAGAACTTGTTTTTTCTCGTTTTCCATTATAAAATAATATATTTAAAGATTCAAAAAATTAAAGATTTAAAGATTTAAAAATTGGCAAGAGTAAGATCTTTTTCCATTTCATAATGGGGAATGCCTACTTCTTCAAATTCATCCCCCATTATTTTGTAACTATATTTTTTGTAAAAGCCAACAGCCACTTTACGGGCGTGCAGGGTAATTTTTTCAAAACCTTCTTTTGTAGCCACGTATTCGGCAAAAGCAAGCATAGCTGTTCCTAATCCGGACTTTTGGACAGTATCGTTTACAGCCATTTGCCGGAGTTTTCCTGTTTTATTGTCCAAAGGGGTGAGTATGCAGCATGCTACGATATGTTGATTGTCGGACGAGCGTATTGCGAGCAAGAAATCGTCTTTGTCCTTCTCCAGATCTTCTTGGGTAAAAGTCAATCCCAGAGGCTCACGCAATATTTTAGTTCGCAGGGCGAGCATCTCACCGTATTCAGGGCTTCCGTATTTTATTATTTGAGGATGCATTATTCTTTCTTTTTTAGTCTCAAAGTTACTGCATTTTTGTGAGCAAACAACTCTTCATTCTCTGCCATAATCTCAATAGTTGGTCCAAGGTTTTGTATTCCTTCTTTGGTTATCTCCTGAAAAGTGATCTTTTTGATAAAACTATCCAGATTGACACCGCTATATGCTGTTGCATAGCCATTTGTGGGTAAAGTATGATTGGTTCCGGATGCATAGTCGCCTGCACTTTCAGGGGTGTAATGCCCCAAAAAAATAGATCCCGCATTGATTATTTTATCAGCAATATTCATATGTCCGGCAGTTTCAATAATCAGGTGTTCGGGAGCATATTGATTGGTAATATCTATTATTTCCTGTTCATCTTTCAATAGAATCAGTTTACTGTTTTGAAGAGCTTTTTCTGCTGTTAGCCGACGTGGTAATTCAGCCAATTGACGCTCTATTTCCAAAGAAACTTTTGAGATAAAAGATTCGCTTGTTGTGGTCAATATTACCTGGCTGTCGGCTCCATGTTCCGCTTGCGATAACAAGTCGGCAGCTACAAAAGCCGGATTTGCTGTCTCGTCTGCTATAACCTGTACTTCCGATGGCCCGGCCGGCATATCGATAGCTACGTCTTTAAGGCTTACGAATTGCTTTGCCGCCATTACATACTGATTGCCCGGCCCGAATATTTTATATACTTTAGGGATTGATTCCGTGCCGTAGGCCATTGCCCCGATAGCCTGAATACCTCCGGCTTTGAATATTTTGCTTACTCCTGCTTCTTTTGCCGAGTAAAGAATGGCAGGATGTATTTTTCCTTCTTTATCAGGCGGAGAACATAGTACAATTTCACTACATCCGGCTATTTTTGCAGGGATGGCTAGCATCAATACTGTAGAGAATAAAGGGGCTGTACCTCCCGGTATGTACAGGCCTACTTTTTCTATCGCTACGGCTTTTTGCCAACAGGTAACACCCGGAGTTGTTTCTATTTTCTTTGTATCAAAGATTTGGCTGCGATGAAAAATTTCGATATTCTTTTTCGCTTGCAGGATAGCAGCTTTCAGTTCTTTAGGAACGAGCGTTTCGGCTTCGTCTATTTCTTCCTGAGTGACAGCAAGAGAAGATAACTTGACTTTGTCGAATTTTTCTCCGTATTCCAATACCGTTTTATCGCCACCGTTCTTAATGTCGTCCAGTACAGTACTTACTGTATTATTAAGTGATGATGTATCGAATACGGGACGAGCCAGTATTTTTGTCCACTCCGACCGACCGGGATATTTTATGATTTGCATGATTTGTCTTTGATTCTTTTTTCAACAAACTATATACATTAGAGTTTATATTTAATAAAAGATTATTCTATTTATTTACAGGTGTTTATACATAGTTGATTTTTTAACCACAGAGTTGCACCGAGTTAAATATCACGGAGTTACACCGTGATACACCGTGAACCATAACTCCGTGCAACTCTGTGGTTAATTTATTGTTTATGAAATCCATAAATCTTTATTCTATATAATATCTATTAATATCTGTAATTCTTGTATCATAATATCATTTTTTCGATCGGCAAGACGAGTATTCCTTCTGCGCCCAATCCTTTCAGTTTGTTGATAACTTCCCAAAAACGTTTATCTTCCACAACTGATTGTACCGAGCACCAGCCTTTAGTCGCCAATGGTGTGACAGTAGGGCTGCGCATTCCGGGGAGGATATCAAATATTTCGTTTAGCTTGTCTTCCGGTGCGTTCAAAAGTACGTATTTTTTACCTTCCGCATTTTGAACGGCTTCTATCCTGAATATCAATTCATCCAAAATATCTTTTTTCTCCCGGGATAAGTTTTTTGCGGCAATGAGCAAGGCTTCCGAGCGCATGACGACTTCTACTTCCTTTAGGCGGTTGCTGACAAGTGTTCCACCTGAGCTGACAATGTCAAAGATAGCGTCGGATAATCCTATACTTGGTGATATTTCTACAGATCCGGAGATAATATGTATTTCCGAATTGATATTCTGTTTTTTTAGATATTTTTTTAATATGAAAGGGTAGGAGGTGGCGATCTTTTTCCCTTCGAACCATTTTATATCCTGATAGTCTTCATCTTTTGGTATGGCTAAAGACAAACGGCATTTGCTGAATCCGAGACGCTTAACAATGTCTGCATTTTCGTTTTTTTCTACAAATTCGTTTTCCCCGACTACGCCTATATCGGCCACACCTGTTGCTACTGCTTGGGGAATGTCGTCGTCACGCAAGAAGAGTATTTCTACCGGAAAATCTTTCGCCGGAATGAGAAGCGTCCGTTTGATGTTATTTAACTTTATACCTGCCTCCTGAAGCAGTTCCATTGTTTCTTCAAATAACCGGCCTTTCGATTGTACTGCAATTCTTAATACCATTATATTCGTTTTATATTATATAAAAAATAAAAGCCTACCATTCCGGTAAGCTCTCACTATATATTTTGCAGACATCACATCAATATATGTTACTTACCTTTTGGTAGTAATAAAAAATGATGATGATGTGCTTTATTGTTCATATAAAATTATTCTATGAAACAAAAGTATATATTATTTGTAATAAAACAAACTTTTTGCTAATTATTTTTATCTGCGGCCTCCTTCGCGTTGCTGATGATCTTTTAAAAGTTTTTCGTTAAACTTCTGATCGGCAATTCTGTACCGTTCCACTTTTTCGGCAGAAAGCACCTGGCTGAATTTTTTATAATATTCAACCTGCAATTGGGTAGCCCTTTGTTCCGATTCCAGGTTTAACTGGGTAATCCTTTTGTAGTCGGCGTCGGTTTTATTTTCCTTCCGCTTCAGTTCCTGCGTTTCTTTTCTGGCTTCCCTGTTTACTGCAAATTTCTTTTGCATAAATTCCGCTTCCAAAGGAAGGAATGCTTTGGCTTCGGTATCGGTTAGGCTTAATTCCTTTTTAAGGTATTCTGCCTTTTCTTTTTTTATAGCTTCTATGTCAAAGCCTCTTCTGCCATCCTGTGCATTTATGGAAAATGAGAAGCAAAACACTAAAAATAATAATAAAATACTCTTTGCTTTCATATGCTTGTTTTAAATCTTTCTATCTGTTGATTTGCAATTACTTTAATAATTATATACCATTTCTTTATACTGTGACTTTACCACTTCGTCCTTTAGAAAGAGGAAATAATCATCTTCAAGGGAAGATGAAAGGTTTGAAGATATAGTCACATTAGGATCAACTTTGCCGCTTTTCTCCAAAACACCGGTGGTAAAGAGTACTCCGCAGAATATAGCCGCAGCTGCAGTCCAAGGCAATACCTTCTTCCATAATGGAACTATCCTGGCTTTATTTTCTTTGGCCGGAAGACTTTCCATTATGCTACGATTAAAGTCCTCAAAATAGTTTTCAGGAACTTTAAACGGATTCTTTGTTTTATCAAATTTATCCAACATGATTACTTTATACTTAAAACTCTATAATAATAGACTATAATTAGTTTAAAAGGTTTAATGCTCCGTTGATAAAAAATCTTCAATTTTTTTTACCGCATGATGATAGGATGCTTTTAGCGCACCAACAGAGGTTTCCAGAATATCCGACATTTCTTCATATTTCATTTCGTTGAAATACTTCATGTTAAATACGATCCGTTGTTTCTCAGGTAATGTAAGTATTGCTTTTTGCAATATTAGTTGAGCCTCATCCCCATCAAAATACTCATCTCCTTCAAGTTTCGATAATAAGAAAGAGTCTGTATCGTCTACTGAAATATTATTTTGTACACGTTGTTTATTCAAAAACGTAATAGCTTCATTCACTGCAATGCGATATAGCCATGTCGAAAGTTTCGAATCTCCTCTAAAATTATCTATACTGGTCCACACTTTAATAAATGTATTCTGAAGAACATCATTGGCATCGTCATGGCTCAATACGATTTTTCGTATCTGCCAATATAGAGGCTCGCTGTATTCTTTTACCAGCTCAGAAAAAGCAGATTGCTGAGTTTCTGCATTCTGCACCCTTTTTATAAGATTACTCTCAGTCTCTTGTGACATTATATTTATGCGTCATATTTTTATAAATCTGAATCATCACCCAACTCTTCTTCATCCTCTTCCATCTGGCTTTGCCCGTGTTCGAACCATTCAATGAAATTGTCTACTTGAGTTTTATTTTTGTCCCACCATGAAAGCGATTCCGGGAAATAGGCAACACTAATATATTTACAATATGTATCGAAGTGTCCTGAACCTAAGATCTCTTCATAGGTAGGTACAAAGAAATACCAAAGTAGCCCGCTCTGCGTATCGTTTTGCAATTGAGATAAAGAGAAAAATATCAATTTAGAGGCTTCTACAAAGAAGTTGTATTGGTCTTTATCGCTATACTTTGCTTTTATATTCTGTATTTCCTTATAAATAGCCTGACGGTCTACCCCTTCTTCCATAGAAAGGTTTTCCGATCCTGTTTCCAATTTTGCATTGAGAATGTCCAACATCTCACTAAACGCATCTTTCGAACGTTCGGTATTCGGTTCTAATAGCAGGAAAAAATGAAAGGAGTAAAAACTTTGAAGCCATCTTCCCATATCGTTTAGTGCATAGCCATATAACAGGAATGCACTGGCATGTGTAGCATCGATTTCAATGGCTTTGCGTAAATGCAATACAGCCATTGGATTATTTTTACTATTGAAATAACATAGCCCTAAATTAAAATGAAGAAGATATTCATCTCCACATCGCGACACAGCTTCATTCAGGGTTTTAATGGCCTCACCCATTTTGTCACTATTAGCCAAAGCCGTTCCTTTTACTATATAGGCATCCATCAATAGGGGTTGAAAACCGGAGGTTATAACTTTTGAACTCAGACTTAATGCTTTACTGTAATCTTTTAATTGGAGATAGGAAAGCGACATCTCATAAACGGCAGACATGGAATTCGGATTCTCTGCCAGTGCTTTCTCATAAAATTCTATTGCCTCTTTATACTGCCCTTTGTCATGAAGGCTAACTCCCTGCCTTATCAGTTTCTCTGACGGTGTTTGAGCGCTGACATTGATAAAAGAGCCGGATAATATTAATAATATAACGAGGATATATTTCATGCTAAAATCTATTTTAGTTACAAAAATAAGAAAAACCTTTAAAAAGCAGCGCTCTCTTGAAATTCTTAGACTTTTTTAAAACATGCAGGTTTAATGATTTTTCTGTTGAATTGAAAAAATATACTTGTTTGGAAGTCGTCTAGACTTTTCAACTTTTACCATCTTTTGTCATTTTGAGGAACGAAAAATCTCCTTTTCGAGATGTTTCACTATCGTTCAACATGACAAAGAGGATCAGAAATGAATAAAAAAGACTAGTTTACAAAAAGTCTAGACGGCTTCTTGTTATAAATATTATCGAACAGTATATAAATTAAATTGTTAGACATAACAGTCCAACTGAATGTTTTTTTATTACATTTGCCTTTACCCCTAAAATGCTATATAGATAGAACTAAAAAATAAATTAAATAGAAAGACTATGACAGAAATCCGGATTTTTGATATAGAGATGATTCGTAAGGTTTACGAGTCTTACCCATCAAAAGTTAGAGAGGCCAGAGATATTTTGAAGAGACCTTTGACTTTAAGTGAAAAAATACTGTATGCCCACTTATCCATAGAAGAGCCTGTTAAAGACTATGTCCGTGTCAAAGATTATGTAAACTTTTCGCCCGATAGGGTTGCTATGCAGGATGCAACAGCTCAAATGGCCTTATTACAATTGATGAATTCCGGGCGGTCAAAAGTTGCGGTGCCGTCCACAGCACATTGTGACCACCTCATTCAGGCTTTTAAATCGGCTAAAGAGGATTTAAATATTGCAGAAACAACGAACAAAGAAGTTTATGATTTCCTTAGCGCCGTATCTGATAAATTCGGTATCGGTTTCTGGAAGCCGGGCGCCGGTATTATTCACCAGGTAGTGTTCGAAAATTATGCTTTCCCCGGAGGTATGATGATCGGTACCGATTCACATACACCGAACGCCGGAGGATTGGGCATGATAGCTATCGGGGTAGGTGGCGCCGATGCCGTCGATGTAATGGCCGGTATGCCGTGGGAGTTGAAAATGCCAAAACTAATTGGTGTTAAATTAACAGGAAGACTTTCAGGTTGGGCATCGCCAAAAGATGTGATTTTGAAACTGGCGGGAATACTTACCGTAAAGGGTGGAACGAATGCTATTATTGAATATTTTGGAGAAGGAACGGCATCGTTATCTGCTACCGGAAAAGGGACTATTTGTAATATGGGAGCCGAAGTAGGAGCTACTACTTCTATATTTCCATACGACAAAAAATCATCTGACTACCTGAAAGCTACAGGCAGAACAGAAATTGCCGCATTAGCAGACCGGTTGGCAGATTATCTTACTCCTGACATGGAAGTTGTGAGCGAGCCGGATAAATATTTTGATGAAGTAATCGAAATAGATTTGTCTGCTCTCGAACCATATGTGAATGGGCCGTTTACACCCGATGCAGCTCATCCTATTTCACAATTTGCTAAGGTCGTAAAAGAAAAAGGGTACCCTCAGGTTATGGAAGTAGGATTGATTGGCTCATGTACTAATTCTTCCTATGAAGATCTCTCGCGGGCTGTGTCTATTGTAAAAGATGCAAAGAATAAAAATATTAAGGTAAAAGCCCGGTTCATTATCAATCCGGGTTCGGAACAGGTTCGTTATACTGCCGAACGGGATGGCATATTGCCTTTGTTTGAGGAGGTCGGCGCAACCATTATGGCAAATGCCTGCGGACCATGTATCGGTCAGTGGAAAAGGGAATCGGAGAATCCTGAGCGTTCAAACTCTATTGTGACTTCTTTCAACCGTAATTTCGCGAAACGGAATGATGGAAATCCGAATACCCATGCTTTTGTCGCATCGCCGGAGATTGTCGCAGCTTTGAGTATTGCCGGAGACCTGTGTTTTAATCCGATGACGGATACTTTGCTGAATGGGAACGGAGAGAGAGTCAAACTGCAAGAGCCTGACGGGTACGAGCTTCCTCCGAGAGGCTATGGAATGGAAGATTCGGGATATTTGGCTCCGGTCGAAGATAGTTCACATATTGTTGTGAAAATAGCGCCGGACTCTCAACGATTGCAGGAATTACATCCTTTTCCTGTATGGAATGGGAAAGATATAATAGAACAGCCTTTGTTGATAAAGGTGAAAGGTAAATGTACCACCGACCATATATCTATGGCAGGACCGTGGTTGCGTTTTCGCGGACATTTGGATAATATCTCTGATAATATGTTGATCGGAGCAGTCAATGCTTTCAATAATAAAACGAACGCAGTGTTGGATACTGAAACGGGAGAGTATATTGCCGTGCCCGGGCTGGCAAGGAAATTTAAGGCAGAAGGTTTGGGATCGGTTGTAGTCGCCGAAGAAAACTACGGGGAAGGTTCATCCCGCGAACATGCCGCGATGGAACCACGTTTCCTGAATGTGAAAGCTATTTTGGTGAAATCTTTCGCCCGTATCCATGAAACAAACTTGAAGAAACAAGGAATGCTGGCTATTACATTCATAAACAAGGAGGATTATGACAGGGTGAAAGAGGATGATAAGATCAGTATAATTGGTTTGACTAACTTCGAGCCGGGGAAAAATCTTATTGTCGAACTTATTCATAAAGACGGTACGAGAGACGTGTTCGAAGTCGCCCACACTTATAACGAAACTCAAATAGAGTGGTTCAAAGCGGGGAGTGCACTGAATTATATGAAAGGAAAGTGATTTAAAGATTTAAAGATTCAAAGATTCAAAGATTGTTCGGCGAGGGTTTTATCTATAGATATAGGGATAATTAGATAATTTGAAAATTAGCGAATTTGAAAATGTGAAAATGGCGCGAAGCGACAGTAACAGTCATCAGTCATCAGTTAACAATGGCGCGAAGCGGCAAAGGCTAACAGCTAATGGCTAATTGAGTGTGGAGTTTGTTACATTTTAGTTAAACAGTTACGAGTAGACGAGATACGAGGTACGAGTTGTTGACTGCTGACTGTCGCACGTCATTGCGAGGGTTCGCCCGAAGCAATCCATTAATAATCAATACTCTGGATTGCTTCACTCCGTTCGCAATGACGAAAAGGCCTTGCTTACTGATAACTGTTGACTGATGACTGTAGAAGTTTGTTACTTTTTAGTTAAATTCTGGTTTGTCATGCTGACGACAGGAAGCATCTCCTGTCTCCCGGGGATCGGGATCCTTCCCTGCGGTCAGGATGACAAAGAGGGTAGCCGCGCGAGCAGGGGCTAACAGCTAATGGCTAACAGCTAATGGCTAATTGAGTGTGGAGTTTGTTACTTTTTAGTTAAAAAGTTACGAGTTGTTCACTGACTACTGACTACTGACTACTAACTACTGATAACTGTAGAAGTTTGTTACATTTTAGTTAAAAGGGAAAGAATTTAAAATATAAAATATAAAATATAAATTACGATGGATAGATTAAATAACAATGAGATAGTAAAGCAAATATCAAGTACGGTAAGTAACACTTGTAATATAGAGAACGAACTCTTTCAGAAGTTTAGTGTAAAACGGGGTTTGCGTAATGAAGATCACACGGGAGTAGTAGTGGGATTGACTAAAGTAGGCGATGTTGTCGGTTATGATCGCGATGCCGAAGGTAATACGTATCCTATTCCGGGGAAGTTAATGTATCGCGGAATTAGTCTTGAGGATGTAGTGAAAGGTGCCCAGAAAGAGGATCGTTTGGGATTTGAAGAAGTTGTTTATCTCATTCTTTCGGGAAATCTTCCTGATAAAAAAGAATTAGCCGATTTCACGAGCCTGTTGAGTAAAACGATGGATCTGAATTCAAAGATCGTAATGCATATACTCGACCTTGTGGGTAACGATATTATGAATTATTTGTCGCGTTGTGTTCTCGAACTGTATACATTCGACGAAAATCCGGACGATATATCTCCGGAAAACCTCATAAAACAGTCGCTCAATCTGGTCGCCACGTTCCCTACTATTGTCGCTTATGCACACAATGCTTTAAGGCACAGCAAAGGACAATCGTTGCATATCCGCCATCCACAACCGAATGTTTCGCTGGCTGAAAACTTTTTGTATATGATAAAAGGGCATAACTATACACCACTGGATGTGAAGATACTCGACTTGGCTATGATGGTTCATGCCGACCATGGTGGTGGCAATAATTCTACATTCACGGTTCGTGTAACAAGCTCAGCCGGAACGGATACATATTCGGCGGTCGCGGCAGGTATCGGCTCCTTGAAAGGGCCTTTGCACGGTGGCGCCAATTTGAAAGTAGGAGATATGTTGAGGCATATCAAGAAGAACGTAAAAGATTGGACAAATGTAGAAGAGGTAGATGCCTATATTATGAAAATTTTGAATAAGAAAGCATATAATAAGACAGGCTTGTTCTACGGTATAGGCCATGCTATATATACAATATCCGATCCCCGTACAGTCTTGCTGAAAGAAATGGCCCGTGATTTGGCTATAGAAAAAGGGCGTGAGGATGAATTTAATTTTATGAGTCTGCTGGAAGAGCGTGCTATCTACAATTTTATGGAATTAAAAGGCAAAAATGTGAAGAAGCAGGTTTGTGCCAATGTCGATTTCTATTCCGGATTTGTTTATGATATGATCGGTTTACCGCAAGAAATCTATACCCCTTTGTTTGCTATGGCTCGTATAGTTGGTTGGTGTGCGCATCGTATAGAAGAGTTGAACTTCAAACAAAAACGCATTATTCGTCCGGCATATAAAAATGCAGGGGAAATCAAGGAGTATATCCCGCTAAAGGACAGGAATAAGTAAAAGGTTCTTGTATTTTTTTAAGAATAATTGTAACTAAATGGAGTTTTGTGCGTCATATTTATAAAGCGCTAATCAAAAAATATAGAAATGAAATCAATTTTATACACAATCGGTATTGCTTTAATAGCTTTAGCCTTGAATTCATGTTCTTTCAACTCGGTAAGAGGTAGTGGAACGTTAGTAAGTAATGAGGTTAGTATTCCCGATTATAAAGGGATCGATTTTGGCGGTGGCGCCACTATGGTCTATGAACAAAAGCCCGGATCACCGTATCTGCGGATAGAAACCGATGACAATATATACCCATTGCTGCGGGTTGAAGTAAGAGATGGCACTTTGTATATAGGCAGTTCAGAAAATATCAACCCTACAAAATTCAATATATATACCAACTCTTCTACATTAGAATATTTAGGAGCCAGTGGTTCTATAAAGGCCATACTGAAAGGAAAACTAGAGACTTCGTTCTTAGATATAGATGTATCCGGTAGCGGCAATATAACAGCAGAAGAGCTTATCTGCGGAACATTGCGAACAAAAGTTTCAGGATCGGGCGACTTCTTTGTAACAGGAAAAGCATCGAGCGTAGATAGCCGTATTTCCGGAAGTGGAAAGGTTATGGCTACAGAACTTATAGCAGATACGGTTTCTTGTTCAGTTTCCGGTAGTGGCGATTTCTTTGTGACAGCTCAAAAATATCTGAATGTGAGTATTTCCGGAAGTGGAAGCGTGAAGTATAAAGGTAATCCTCAGATAGATCAGTCTATATCAGGCTCAGGGAGAATATCGAGATTGGAGTGAATTGTCGTTTAAAATAATTTAGCTCAACCGTCATAGAATCAAAATCTATGGCGGTTGAGTTTTTTGTTGGGTTCAGCAAGAATATCATTTTGAGTAAAATAAAAGGCGAATATAGGAATTTCATACTGAGGATTTCATCTTTATTTGCAAGTGTATTAACCTTTTTATTAAATAAAACTGTTTACCATGAACATGAAAAACAAATCGATTTTATACCTTGTTCTAAGTATTTTGTTCTGTGGGTTCTTTTCTTGTACCGACAAAGATGACGACCCTCGGAATGAGATTGCTCAATTGAGCGATGTGGTTCTTAAACAAACAATAAATGGCTCGGAGTCTTTAGATCTTACAGAAATCAATACAGAGCTTATTTTTGTGTCGCGACTTACATTTAATGAAAAGTCTATACAATGGCCTACACCTGCATTGGAACAAGCTTTTAATAAGATTTTCGACTTGTCGGAAGATGATATATCCGTTACTGATGCTCAGGATTCCAAAGTTTCTTCAGTAAATATTACTATAGACGATAAGAATAATGTGAAGGTGGCATTTACTAAGGTTGCCGGTTCTTATGGTTATATGGAATCTTCGACTTTCAAGATCAGTATAAAGACCAGAATTAGGGCAGATGCTTCATCGGAGGAGTTGAAGGCCTTTAATGATAACGGATTCAGTAGCCAGAGTCTTTTTTATGGTGAATCTTCGGAGGTGAATCTTAAGTCTAATACTATTTCTATTATATCCAAAATCGATTCTGATAATTTTTATGATGTTAAAGGTGACCCTAAGAATAGTAATTATCCATATAAGTTGAATGTGGTTTATTTCGTTCCTTCCGATATACAGGAAAATCCGGGTTATAAAAAACGCATCAGCACATTGTTGCTAAAACATCAGTTATTTATCTGTAAATGGATGAAGCATTGGGGTTACGAAGAAAAAAGCTTTGGCCTTTTTTTAGATGAAAATGGTATGGTTGAGATTATCGTGGTTCCTGGCGAAGGCAAAAAAGCGGATTATCCTTATGCTTCAAATATTAGCGCCGGAAAAATGATTAATGAGATAAACCAATACTACACAGACAACAAGCTAACAAAATATAGCGAACACATACTTGTGATAACTGCAACCAATGGAGATATTTCTGAAACTCCGTTTTATGGCTATGGAAGATGGTGCTTTGCTCTGGATTATCCGGGTATGTCTTATGATTTGTACAATATAGACCCTATCACAAATGCACCAGTGAATTCAACGCCACTCACCACATCTCTGATAGGAGGCTTGTTTCATGAGTTGGGACACGGGCTCAATGCACCGCATGTCGGCCCTACCTTTACGCAAAAAAATGATCCTGCATTTGGAATGTCTTTAATGGGAGCCGGTAATCAGACTTATGGCAAAATTCCTACTTTTATGCATCCGGCAACAGCAGCAATAATGAACAATTGTCAAGTTTCATCTTTGACCAATAAAAAATTCTATGAAGTAACAACGGCTTCTGTGAAAATTAACGGAGTAACAATCAATGGCAATAAATGTACAATCAAAGGGGATTTCACAGCTTCAGCTAATGTAACTGATGTAATTGTTCGTTTCTATAATGCAACTGAGGCATTTTTGGGTGGTTCCTCGGGTTATACAAGTGTAGCTTTTGTTGCTAAACCTACTGGAAATAACTTTGAGTTAACAATGTCTATCGAGGAATTGAGAGTCAATAACTTTGAATATAGAATCGGGGCAACTATATTGATGGAAAACGGAACAACTAAAAGCACATCTCTACCTTATGTGTACCGGTTAGTAACTGCCGGGTCGAGCTATACACTCGAATCAGAGGATATAATAAATAATGGAGATTGGAGCGTGACAACATCTCATCCGCTTCCAAAAGATGATGCTATATCTAATGCCCCCGGTAGTTTGGTAGATGGCGACTTGTCTACTTGTTTGTCAATGGTAAAACCTGGTAAGAGTTATGAGGGTGTTTCCGTTCCTCAAGGGGCTGAGGTGTATGCAATAATTGATTTTAAGAAGCAAATTGAGTTTAATACAATTATTTTGACTAATAGAAACTTCCAAATATATCTAAACGCAAAAGAGGTATCTTTTTACGGAAGTAATGATGGGAATGTATACACTCCTGTCAAGATTGAAGTCGATCTGCCTGATCCCAAGGAGAATATTATTGCATTGGGAGGAACAGTTAAATGTCAATATTTGAAAATGACTTTTGATAAATGGGATAGTTCTCAGGGAAGTACAATTCAATTTGCCGAATTAGGATTAAAGAATCAAAAATAAAGAAATAAGTTAATTCTTCAACGAAAAAAAAGCGTCTTGAAAACCGAGGCGCCTTTTTCGTTTTAATACACTTACTGTCCTATTTGAGTTTTAATGTAGTCGTTGGCATCGTCTTCGCAAAGAAAATATAATAGTCCTTTAAACTCAAACGGGAAAGAAATTTTGCCTAGAGGTAAATGGAATCGTTTCTTTTCGCATTCGATCGAAAAGTTTTCATGAGTAGTAGTCGTGAAATTATACACTTCATCCGGGCTACTGATTCTAAATACCTTAATCGATAACTTTTGGGGATCAACCCGGTACAAGATACCCCCTGTTTTTAATTTTAAAGCATCTTTTATTCTCATGATAACCTGTTTTTAGATGGGATAATAATACTATACAAAATATTAACGATTAAATGCTATGGATTGTTTGATGATATTGTTATTTTAATATTAAATTAACAGTGGAACGGGTAGATATCTATTGTCGTGAAATAGTGCTCGCGCAAGATGCTTCTTCTGGCGAAAACGATCATTTAGAAACTTATTTAATAGTCTTGTAAACTATTTGATACTATGTGTATAGTTGAGGTTTTTTTACCGTATTAATTTCGTTGTCTTATTATTTAGTAGTACCTTTGCGGCGAACTAAATAATAACTTTTTATTCAGATAAAATCATGGATATTTCACACATTGAACATTTAGGTATTGCCGTAAAAAGCATCGAAGAGCAACTTCCTTATTACGAAGGCGTGTTGGGTCTTAAATGCTATAGCATCGAGGTTGTAGAAGACCAAAAAGTGAAGACTGCATTTTTTAAAGTGGGACAGACTAAAATAGAGCTTCTTGAGCCTACAAGTCCTGACAGTACAATCGCTAAATTTATCGAAAAAAGAGGAGAAGGCATCCATCATATAGCATGGTGCGTTCAAGATGGTGTTGCTAATGCATTGGCAGAAGTAGAAGCAAAAGGTGTACAGTTGATAGATAAAGCGCCTCGCCGTGGAGCTGAAGGCCTTGATATCGCTTTCCTTCATCCTAAATCTACAGGTAGTGTTCTTACCGAATTTTGTGAAACTCCTCAAAAATAATGGAGATGGCTTTGTTGCAATCGCAGCAGAGTCATTTTTATGTAAAGACTTTAATTTTAATTTAGAATTTAAAATATAAAAACATGAGCCAACTTGAAAAAGTAAAAGAGCTGATAGAACTTCGTGCCAAAGCTCGTCTTGGTGGAGGTGAAAAAAGAATAGAAGCTCAGCATGCAAAAGGCAAATACACAGCACGCGAACGTATTGCTATCCTTCTCGATGAAGGTAGTTTCGAGGAATTCGATATGTTCGTTGAACATCGTAGTACAAACTTCGGCATGGATAAACAAAAATTCCTTGGCGACGGTGTTGTTACAGGTTGTGGAACTATCGAAGGTCGCTTGGTTTACGTATTTGCTCAGGACTTTACTGTAATTGGAGGATCATTGTCCGAGACTATGGCGTTGAAAATATGTAAAGTAATGGATATGGCAATGAAAGTAGGCGCTCCGGTAATCGGTATTAACGACTCGGGTGGCGCACGTATTCAGGAAGGTGTAAATGCTTTGGCCGGTTATGCGGAAATTTTCCAGCGCAATATTCTTGCTTCAGGGGTTGTTCCACAGATTTCAGGTATATTTGGGCCATGTGCCGGTGGTGCGGTTTATTCGCCTGCTTTGACTGACTTTACTTTGATGACAGAAGGAACTTCTTATATGTTCCTTACAGGTCCTAAAGTTGTAAAAACTGTAACCGGTGAAGATGTAACACAGGAAGAACTTGGAGGAGCCAGCGTTCATACTACAAAATCAGGTGTAGCTCATTTTTCTGTTTCTAATGAAGATGACGGTTTATCTCTTATTCGTCAACTGTACGGTTTCCTTCCTCAAAACAATATGGAAGAAGCACCTCGCAAAGAGTGTACAGATCCGATTGCCAGAATGGAAGATTCGTTGAACGAAATTATACCGGACAATCCAAATAAACCATACGACATGTTCGAGGTAATAGGCGCTGTTGTCGACAACGGAGAATTCCTTGAAGTACATGGCAACTATGCTAAGAATATTATTGTAGGATTTGCCCGCATGAACGGTCAATCTGTTGGTGTAGTCGCAAACCAACCTAAATATCTTGCCGGAGTATTAGATATCAATGCTTCACGCAAGGCCGCGCGTTTTGTTCGCTTCTGTGATGCATTCAATATTCCATTGGTGACATTGGTTGACGTTCCGGGATTCCTTCCGGGTACAGGCCAGGAATACGGTGGGGTAATTACTCATGGCGCAAAACTCCTTTATGCTTATGGAGAAGCCACAGTACCTAAGGTAACTGTAACTCTTCGTAAATCTTACGGAGGATCTCACATTGTAATGAGCTGTAAACAACTTCGCGGAGACCTTAACTATGCATGGCCAACAGCAGAAATTGCTGTAATGGGTGGTGAAGGTGCTGCTGAGGTTCTTTATGCAAAAGAAATTAAAGATGCCGGGGATAAAGCGAAAGAGGTTAAAGCAGAAAAAGTTGCGGAATATAACAAGCTATTCAGTAACCCATACAATGCTGCCCGTTATGGTTATATCGATGATGTGATTGAACCACGTAACACTCGTTTCCGTGTAATCCGTGCTTTGGAACAATTGAGAACTAAAAAGCAAATTAATCCTGCTAAGAAGCATGATAACTTGCCTCTATAATCCATAAAGTGAAATTTTAAAAATTAAAGATTTAACAATTTAAACAAATACTTTGATTATTAAATCTTTAAATATTAAATTTTTAAACATCACAAAAGAAAAAATAAGATGAGCGATCAAAATATAACGACAGAAGTATTAGCCGCTATTGCAATGGCTATATACGATATGCAGGATCAACACGATGTGGAGAGCAATGTTTTGACTATTAAACATGTATCGCAAGATAATCTGCCATGGGTAGATAGAAGTTCTTTAATGCTTCAAATGCCAGTTAGAAAATAAAAAATAGAGAAATTATTATGAAACAATTCATATATAGAATTAACGGTCAAGAATACGTTGTTGCCGTAAATAAAATGGATGACTCTCTTGCAGAAGTAGCTGTAAATGGAGCTAACTACAAAGTAGAGTTGGTAAATAATGAGGAAGTTACCCTTGTTTCCCGTCCGACAGTGAAATCCCCGGTAGCTGCAACTGCGGCTCCCGCGCCTAAAGCAACAGCTTCGGCGCCTGCAACTAAACCCGCAGGCGGTGGCGGTGCAGGTAGTGTGAAATCTCCACTTCCCGGTATCATTATCGATGTATTGGTAAACGTTGGCGACGAAGTGAAAAAAGGTCAGACGGTAGTGATGCTTGAGGCTATGAAAATGGAAAATGCTATCCAAGCTCCTCAAGATGGAAAAATAACAGAAGTTTGTGTAAATAAAGGTGATTCTGTGCTGGAAGGGGTTATCCTTGTATCAGTAGGATAATCTCTTATTAAAATAAATTAAAAAGAGGTTGTCCCAAAAGTAAAACAACACAATCAACGTGTTACTCTCTTTGTCATCCTGAGTGCAACGAAGGATCTCATTCCTCCGGACACGAGATGTTTCACTCCGTTCAACATGACAAGAGATAGTTAAAAATACTTTTGGGACGGCTTCTTTTTGTTTTGATAAAACTAATTAAATGATTACCTTAGAGGCGATTTTTATCCTAAACATACTACATGAAAACAAATTTAAAGTTCATTTTATTACTATTCTTGGTTGTCTCTTTATTCTCTGTTGCGCAGAATAATTCTATTAAACCATACGGTGTTTTACCTACTAAATATCAGGTAGATTGGCAGAAAATGGAGTATTATATGTTTATCCATTTCGGTCCGAATACATTCACTAATGTAGAGTGGGGCAACGGGAAAGAAGATCCGAAGGTATTTAACCCGACTGACGTTGACTGCCGTCAATGGGCGGCAACAGCCAAAGCTGCCGGTATGACGGGAATAATCATTACAGCAAAGCATCACGATGGTTTCTGCCTGTGGCCTAGTAAGTATAGCACACATACTGTACGTGAAAGTCCCTGGAAAGATGGAAAGGGAGATGTTTTGAGAGAACTATCCGATGCCTGTCGTGAGTATGGACTAAAATTCGGAGTTTATTTATCCCCGTGGGATCAGAACCACCCCGACTATGGTACACCTCAATATAATCAGATATTTGCGAACACACTGAATGAAGTCTTGTCCTCGTATGGAGAAGTTTTTGAGCAATGGTTCGATGGCGCCAATGGTGAAGGTCATGGCGGGAAGAAGCAGGTCTATAACTGGGATTTGTTCCATGAAACAGTATATCGTAACCAGCCTCAGGCCATAATATTTAGCGATGTGGGTCCGGGATGCCGCTGGATGGGAAATGAACGGGGCGTAGCAGGAGAAACAAACTGGTCTACATTAAATATAACCGGATTTGGCCCGGGAAGGGCTGCTCCGCCTGCAAAGATTTTGAATACAGGAGATCAGGGAGGGGAAGCATGGGTTCCTGCCGAAACTGATGTCTCTATTCGTCCGGGATGGTTCTATAGCCCGGAAACAAATGATAAAGTAAAATCGGTGGAAAAACTGATGGATATTTACTATACATCAATAGGACGTAATTCGAACCTGTTGCTGAATGTACCTCCTGACCGTAGTGGACGTATTCATGCCGCCGATTCCACCCGTCTGATGGAGTTTCGCAGGGCGAGAGAGGAAACTTTTGCAGACAACCTGGCAATAAAGGCTTCAGTAAAAGCGAGCAATACCAGAAAAGGTTCAGACTCATGGAATAGATTCGAGGCATACAATGTGCTTGACGATAACTACGATACTTACTGGACGACCAATGACAATGAATTGAATCCTTCAATTGAAATTGATCTGAAGAAGGCCCAAACTATCAATAGGTTACTGTTGCAGGAATATATTCCTTCAGGGCAGCGCGTTGAATCCTTTACTGTTAAATTTTGGGATGCAAATGCGAAAGCCTGGATAGATTTGGCTAAAGAAACAACAATAGGATATAAGCGTATATTACGTTTTCCTGCCATATCTGCCAGGAAGCTGAAAATTGAATTTAAAGCTTTAGCTTGTCCGGTTATCAGCACCGTCGGAATTTATAATGCGCCGGAACTTATTGTTACAGAAAAGGTCGTAGATAATAAGAATAAAATAGATATAAAAGACTGGACGTTAATATCGCCCCAATCTTTAGAATCCGCGATCACGAATGAGGACGGTGCTTATTTCTTGAAAATAGAAAAGAATACACCGCTGATAGTCGATTTGGGTAATAATTATAAGTTTAGTAGTTTTTCTTACACTCCTCTGTCCAAAGAACAATCTTCGAATATCTTGAAATATAATTTCTATATTAGTACTGATGGTAAGAATTGGACGAAGCTTAAAGAGAATGCGATGTTTAATAATATTGCAAATAGTCCTGTCGTACAATATGTAAGTTTATCGGAGGAGGTTGAATCTCGTTATTTAAAACTGGAACCGTTGGAAACAGCAGATGGTGGAGATATTTATTTTGTCGCAGGACTCGATATATATAAATAACGATACAGGCTCAGGAGAAAAAGGGAATTTGATTATCTTTACAAGCAGAAAACAAAGTTGAAAATGAAAAAAATAGTATACCTGGTTGTACTTATCTGTCTTGTTTTTACAGCTTGTAGTAGTGATAGTGAGGAAGATTATATTTATAAAGTTCGTTATAGAGATCTTTCAAGTCTTGCTATATATGCGGGTGAAGCTGCCGGCCCTGTAAATGTGCAATACAATAATCTGAAAAGGACAGAACTTGCCCGTCACTACTTTGCAGGACTTTATAATCACCTTTTACATGATTCGCTTAGTATCCAGTTTAATGGCGATTTGATAACGTATCAGTATCCGGAATCGAGAAGTAGACGGAAGATTGTTTCAAAGTATGCTTACCGTAATGATTCCCTTTTTGCTATAAAAACAGATGGTACTTATTTATTTGCTGCTATGGGGAATAATCGCGATAGTCTTTACCGCCGGTTAAGTTTGGTTATGTATCCCTATGTAGTAGCTCCGGATGTTTATAGAGATACGGTCGTTATATCTGATCAGCCGTTCGATTATAAAAAAGATATGGCTTCGTTGCCGTTGACTAAATACACTTCATTGGATGATTTAAAAGCAGATGGAGATACTATCGTTTGGTGTAATGTAAAATATCTATTTCAATGATGTATAGAATAAATCTTTTTAGAAATATATTATTATTGGGACTTACTTTGGTATTTTTTCATGCCTGTGGAAACGATGATGATACAAACTCATTACGATATAAGAACTCGAAATATATTAAGTTTGAAGTATATGCAGGTTCTGATAATGGTGGCGTATTAATTAATAAGAAAGTAGACTCGGTAAGATATTTTAATGCAGTAATGGAATCTTTTACAAATGCTATGATCTCATTTGATGCAAATCGCATTTTGGTAGGACAGGTGAGTATTTCGGAAAGTAGCCCTTATAAATTTGAAAACGGATTGTTGTATATTTACAATGATGGACTTTGGCAATATTTCGGTTATGGAAATACGGGCAATGTCACTGTCCGGCAAAATTATGTAGCATATAAGCAAAATGGAGGTGCGATACAGCGTTTCCGTGGGCCATCCCAAGAGTCTTACACAGTGGAGGAGGCTGCGATAAATACACCATTTAAAGAATTGTCCGGTATGGGAAAAAAAGCCGATACATTGATCGTTTGTACCCGGGATTCGTATTTTAAATAAAAAGAAAAAATGTTATAATGATAAAGGTTTGCTCAAGGCAAACCTTTTCTGTTTAAAGTATAATCCGAAAAAAAACGTACCTTTGCACAAATTCACAGATTAGGATTATTATTTATGGGAAATTTAGTAGCTATAGTAGGCCGTCCGAATGTAGGAAAGTCGACGCTGTTCAACCGTCTGACTGAAAGCCGTCAGGCTATCGTTGACGAAACATCGGGCACAACACGCGACCGCCAGTATGGAAAAGTAGAGTGGGGGAAGCAGGAATTTTCCCTTGTAGATACCGGAGGATGGGTTGTTAATTCAGACGATATATTCGAAAGCGAGATAAATAAGCAAGTTTCAATAGCCATTGAGGAGGCAGATGTTATTCTTTTTTTGGTAGATGTTACCAATGGCCTTACCGATTTGGATTCATCTGTAGCCAATATGTTGCGTCGGTCTAAAAAACCGATACTTCTTGTATCTAACAAGGCCGATAACTTTGTGCAACATGCCGAATCGGCGGAGTTTTATGCCTTAGGATTAGGTGATCCTATTAATATTTCGGCAATAAACGGTGCGGGAACAGGTGATCTGTTGGATCTTATTTTGACCAAATTTACAAAAAAAGGAGAGGATGAGCCATTAGAAGAAATACCCCGTATTGCTATCGTGGGACGTCCGAACGCAGGGAAATCATCTTTCGTAAATGCACTTATCGGAGAAGAAAGAAACATTGTCACCAATATTGCAGGAACTACCCGCGACTCTATTTATACCCGGTTCGATAAGTTCGGGATGGACTTCTACCTTGTTGATACTGCCGGTATTCGCAAGAAAGGGAAAGTGACCGAAGATCTCGAATATTATTCGGTAATCCGCTCTATAAAGGCAATAGAAAATTCCGATGTGTGTGTGTTGATGATAGACGCTACACAAGGTATAGAGAGTCAGGATATGAATATTTTCTCGTTGATACAGAAAAACCGTAAAGGTTTGGTCGTTTGTGTAAACAAATGGGATTTGGTGGAAAATAAGGAGCAGGTGGTCATTAAAACCTTTGAAGCAGCCATCCGTAACAGATTGGCGCCGTTTACGGATTTTCCAATAATTTTTGCATCTGCACTCACTAAGCAGCGTATTCTGAAAGTGTTGGAAGTAGCGAAAGAAGTTTATGCCCGCCGGGAAACTAAAATTCCGACTCATAAACTGAACGAGGTATTGTTGCCTATCATTGAACATACGCCTCCTCCGGCAAATAAAGGGAAGTATATAAAAATTAAATATATAACTCAGTTGCCGAATACGCATGTTCCTACGTTTGTGTTTTTCTGTAATCTTCCGCAATGGATTAAAGATCCGTACAAACGTTTCCTGGAAAACCGTATCCGTGATAATTGGGATTTGTCGGGCACGCCAATCAATATTATTATCAGGGAGAAGTAGTAAAAGAGTAAAAAAAGAGAAGAGGGATGACGAATAATCATTCCTCTTTTTATATTTCACTGAAAGAAGTGAACAAATAGGACTATCTAATGCTGATATTTCTTATTTTTGTAAGTTTAAATATATCTTGAGCTTAATTATGACTCAACCATCAATCAACATAAAGAATAAACGTGCCGGTTTCGATTATGAGTTTGTTGAAACTTTCACTGCCGGAATTGTACTTACAGGAACAGAAATCAAGTCGATCCGTTTAGGTAAAGCTAGTCTGGTAGATACTTTCTGCATGTTTGAAAAGAATGAACTGTGGGTGCGCAATATGTATATAGCCGAATATTTTTATGGTTCGTACAATAATCATGCTGCCCGCCGCGACCGTAAGCTATTATTGAATAAGAAAGAACTGAAAAGAATAGAGCGTTTAGTTAAAGAAACCGGATATACGATTGTGCCGACCCGTCTTTTCTTAAACGAAAGAGGCTTGGCGAAAGTTGTAATAGCTGTTGCCCGTGGTAAAAAACAGTATGATAAACGTCAATCTCTTCGCGAGAAAGATGATAAACGTGCTATGGACCGTGCTATGAAGTTTTAATATAAGATAAGATTTAGGTTTCTCTTAATAATTATACCGATGATTAATATAACTCCTGATAAAAAGAATGGCATAAAGAATATTCTTTTTGTTTTTTCGGTAATCTTGATAAGTACCCTTTTCTATATCTTAAATAAACATTACTTGATGTATATTGACGATTGGGGGTACTCTTTTACTCATACAGGTAAAAAGGTCGGAAGTTTTTTTGATATTATCGAGTCTGAATATTATCAATATATTATCTGGGGGGGGCGGAGTGTTGTTCATGTCATAGCCAGAATATTATTATGGTTTGGTGATATATGGAGTAATATATTGAATACGGCTGCCTATGCCGGATTAGTGCTGCTTATCTATTTTATTGCTGACAGGCAGAAGGGCGTGAATATTCTGTTGTTTTTCCTGATAAATATACTAATCTGGTTTTCCTTGCCTTCTTTCTCTCAGAACATTCTATGGATAACAGGTAGCGCCAATTATCTTTGGGGGTGTCTTATTATTTATGGCTTTATATTTTTCTATGTCTCCTATTTTTTCAAGAAGACGGAAAAAGATAATGTCTTTAAAAGTTTGGGATTCTTGTTGTTCGGAGCTATTGCCGGATGGACAAATGAAAACATGGGCATAGCGCTTATATTCTTTCTTTTATCTCTTTTGTCGTATCTGAAATATAATAAAGAAAGAATTCCCAAATGGATGATATGGGGATTACTGGGTGTTATAACCGGATACATTGTGATGATGCTTTCTCCGGGTAATGCGTATCGAAGCCAAAGTGAATTTATGGTGATCCATAAAATAAAAGAGGTACCTTTGTCATTCTATTTTTATCGTTTTGTTACCATTGCAAAATACTCATATATATACCTGCGATATCCGGTTTTAATCTATATTTGCAGCATAGCTCTATTTCTGTGGAAAGGAGAAAAAAATAGAGAAAAGAAGAAACGTATTCTATTCTTATCTCTACTTTTTCTCTGTACATCGGTTGTTGCAACTGTTGTCATGAGCGGTTCTCCTTCTTTCCCCGATAGAGCGTGGTTTGGTATAATTATTCTGCTGATAACCTCAATTGTTACGCTATATGCTAATATAGATTGGTCAGGCTTGAAACTGCGGGTTGGTAATTATATGGTTATGTTGACTCTTATCGTTATATATTTTATTTCTTTTTCAGAAAGTTATTCTGAACTTTTAAGGTTTGAAAAAGTCTGCCAACATAGAGATAAACTAGCCGATGAAGCAATACAAAAAGGACTCAAAAATATTGTTATAGAAGATACTATATTTGTACAGAAAAAATCCCCTTTAGTGGTTCTGGACTTAAATGATTGGTTGATACTGGACAGTAGCTTTGGTGAAAGATATGGACATTACAAAGGAGTGGAGTCGATAAATATACAAATGGCCGGCCCTTTCTAAACATTAATACATGGATATGCGAAAGATACAAGATATACTTAAAGAGAGAATCCTGATACTCGATGGGGCAATGGGCAGTCTTATACAACAATATAAACTGACCGAAGACGATTTCCGGGGCGAACGTTTCCGTGATGTTGTTGTATTGCAAAAAGGGAATAACGAGTTGCTGAATTATACGCGCCCCGATGTAATCGCGGATATTCATCGCAGATACCTCGATGCAGGTGCTGATATTACAAAAACCAATACATTCAATGGTACTTCCATATCGCTCGCAGACTACGATATGTCGTATCTGGCTAAAGAAATAAATAAAGAGGGAGCCCGAATAGCGAAGGAAATAGCCTCAGAATATACAAAGCGAAATCCCGACAAGCCCCGTTTTGTAGCCGGATCGATAGGGCCGACTAATAAAACGGCATCGATGAGCCCGAAGGTGGAAAACCCTATCTTTCGTGCTGTGACTTTCGATGATCTTCGTTTTGCCTATAAGGAGCAAATAGAAGGACTGGTAGACGGAGGTGTGGACTTGCTGCTGATAGAGACTATATTCGATACCCTCAATGCCAAAGCGGCTCTGTTTGCAGCCGAAGAAGTGCGCAAAGAAAGAAAGGTCGATTTACCAATAATGATATCGGTGACATTATCGGACAAGGGTGGACGTACATTGTCGGGGCAGACGATCGGGGGATTCTTGGCATCTGTCAGTCATATCGATTTTCTTTCCATTGGTCTTAACTGCTCCTTTGGAGCATCGGATATGAAGCCTTTCCTGAGAGAAATGGCAAAGATGGCTCCGGGCTTTATTTCGGCACATCCGAACGCCGGACTACCCAACCAATTTGGAGAGTATGACGAAACGCCTGAAATAATGGCGGGGCAGATTAAAGACTATGTGAATGAAGGTTTGGTAAATATTCTTGGAGGTTGCTGTGGTACTACTCCCGATCACATAGCTAAATACGTGGATCTTGTAAAAGGAGCAACGCCTCACAAACCGGCGGATAAACCTAAATATATGTGGTTGTCGGGATTAGAGCTGCTGGAAGCAAAACCTGAGATCAACTTTATAAATGTTGGGGAACGGCTCAATGTTTCAGGTTCCCGTAAGTTTCTCCGCCTGATCAAAGAGGGAAAGTATGAAGAAGCTCTTACCATTGCACATAAACAAGTAGAAGACGGAGCACAGATACTCGATGTGAATATGGATGAAGGCTTACTCGATGGAGTAAAGGAAATGACCACTTTCCTCAACCTGATGGCTTCCGATCCCGATGTGTCGCGTATTCCTGTGATGATCGACTCGTCGAAATGGGAAGTGCTCGAAGCCGGATTGAAATGTGTGCAGGGAAAACCTGTTTTAAATTCCATCTCCCTGAAAAACGGAGAAGAAGAATTTCTGCATCAGGCACGGCTTGTCCGGCAATATGGGGCAGCGGTTATTGTCATGGCTTTTGATGAAACGGGGCAGGCCGATACTTTTCCTCGCAGAAAAGAAATTTGTCAACGGGCATACAATCTGTTGGTAAATGACGGATTTAACCCAATGGATATAATCTTCGACCCTAATATTCTGGCAATAGCCACAGGCATAGAAGAGCATCGCAATTATGCTGTCGATTATCTTGATACGATAACATGGATAAAAGAAAACCTCCCTCATGCGAAAATCAGTGGCGGGGTTAGTAATCTTTCTTTCTCGTTCCGGGGAAATGATTATGTCCGCGAAGCTATGCATGCCGTATTCTTATACTATGCTATTCAGCGTGGTATGGATATGGGAATTGTTAATCCCGGACAATCGGTTGTGTATGACGATATTCCTCTCGAGCTAAGGAATCTAGTTGAAGATGTAATCTTTAACCGCAGGGCGGAAGCTACTGATGAACTAATCGAGTATGCCGAGAAGGTCAAGAATGAGAAGCTAGGCCATACAGAACAAAAAGTAGAAGAGTGGCGGTCGTTTCCTCTCGATGAGCGTATTCAATATGCCTTGATGAAAGGTATCAGCGACTATCTGGAAGAGGATTTGGAAGAGGCTTTGAAGGTATATCCTAAAGCCGTGGATATTATAGATAAACCTTTGATGGAGGGAATGAACAAAGTAGGAGACCTGTTTGGCGCCGGTAAAATGTTCTTACCTCAGGTTGTGAAAACTGCCCGTACAATGAAGCGTGCCGTGGCTATTCTTCAACCTACACTAGAGGCTCAGAAAGCATCTGCCGCGGGAAGCAACAAAGCGGGAAAACTTCTGATAGCTACTGTTAAAGGCGATGTACACGATATTGGTAAAAATATTGTAGCCATTATTCTGGCATGTAATAATTACGAAGTGATCGATTTAGGAGTGATGACTCCTCCGGAAGTTATTATCCAAAAAGTAAAAGAAGAACAACCCGATATACTTTGTCTAAGCGGATTGATCACTCCATCGCTGGAAGAGATGAGTATCGTTGCCTATGAGATGGAAAAAGCAGGTTTCTCTATTCCATTGATGATCGGCGGCGCTACGACATCCAAGCTGCATACTGCGATAAAGATAGACCCGAAATATAACAATGGATCGGTAGTGTATGTAAAAGATGCTTCTCAGGCTCCTTCAGCAGTGAGTAAGTTGATTAATCCGAAAACGAAAGAAGATTATATAAACGAAGTAAAGCAGGAATATAATTCTTTACGCGAAACGGCAGGAGATAAAAAAGCAGATCTGTTGCCTTTGTCTGAGGTGTTGGATAAAGGAATGAAAATAGATTGGGCAAATTATAAGTCTCCTGAGCCGAAAGTCGCGAATCGGCAGATATTAAAAGCTATTCCGGTAGGGCAAATTGTTCCTTACATAGATTGGAAATTCTTTTTCCATTCATGGAACTTGTCCGCGCGCTATGCCTCAATACAAAATATCGACGACTGTCCGTCATGCCGGGCTACGTGGCTTAGTTCTTTCCCGGAAGAGGAACGGGAAAAAGCATCCGAAGGTATGCGTCTCTATAAAGATGCTAAGCTGTTGATTAACCAGTTGATACAGAATAAGGCTGAGTACATTAATGCCGTATTCGGTATTTTTGAAGCTTATAGTGAAGATGAATGTTTGTACATAAACGGTATCCGCTTCCCGATGCTTCGTCAGCAAAAGAAAAATGGCAAGGGAGAATATCTGTCTCTATGTGATTTTGTTGCTCCAAAATCATCAGGAAAAAAAGACTATGTCGGAGGTTTTACCGTAACGGCCGGAATAGGCGCTAATGAACTGATGAGTGAATATGAAAGACGAGGCGACGAATATAAGGTATTGTTGCTGAAGTCAGTACTTGATCGATTAGCAGAAGCCACAACCGAATGGCTTCATGCTAAAATCAGGAAAAACTATTGGGGTTTTGCTGCCGGTGAAGATATCACAGTGAATGAAATGTTCGCGTTGAAATATCAGGGTATCCGCCCGGCTGTGGGTTATCCGTCTATCCCTGATCAGTCTATAAATTTCTTGTTAAACCATGATTTGTTGCAATCGGCTGAAATAGGTGTTGAACTCACGGAAAACGGAGTGATGATACCGAACGCGTCGGTGAGTGGCATTCTGATTTCGCATCCGGCGTCAAAATATTTCAACATAGGGAATATTCTCGAAGATCAGTTAATGTCGTATGTTGAAAGGCGAGGTGAGGACGCTGCGTTGATCCGTAAATTTTTAGGAGCTAATTTGGTATGATTCGGACTAAAACATCAGGTAAGAAAACGCAAATACTTTTTGTTACAAGTGTTTGTAGCGTTTTTATTCTGGTTTTTATTCTGAATAAGCTTTATCCATTATTTGCCGACGATTGGTTTTACAGTTTTGTATATAACGACAAGTATATCAGGGTAGGTTCGTTATTTGATATCTTCGATTCGCAGTATAATCATTATTTCGTGTGGGGAGGCCGGAGTATTGTCCATGCGATAGATCAACTTTTGCTGATGATGGATTTCCCGGTTATTTGCGTTCTTAATTCGTTCGCTTTTGTTGTTTTCATTTATGTATTATATAAAATAACGAACAGGGATAATAAAGTAAATCCTTTTGTCTTTATTCTTTTTAGCTTGCTGATTTGGTTTTCACAACCTGCTTTTTTCGAGACAGTTATCTGGAAAACCGGGAGCGTAAACTATCTGTGGGGAGGAGCGATTGTTTTTTTGTTTATGTATCCTTATTATAAATATTATCGCTCAGGTAAATCATCAGGTAATCTGTTCAAGGTCGTTTTATTCTTTCTTTGCGGTGTTGTCGCCGGATGGACAAACGAAAATATGGCAATAGCCCTGATCTTTTTTATAGTGCTGCTATTGTTTAAATCGCATTCACAGAAGATGGCAATACCTAAGTGGGCTATTGCCGGTCTGGCAGGTACATTGACCGGGGCGGCGTTTTTACTTTTGGCTCCCGGGAATTATGCTCGTCTCGAAGAAGTTAAAACTACTTACGGATGGCACGATATTACTTTTTTGAAAGCTTTGTGGATAGGAATAAAGAACATTCTCAGATACTTCTTCCATTATATTATGCCACTGTTGGGTATATATGTGTTGCTGTTATGCGTTTATAACAGGTATCCGAGGAACGCTGAATCCATAAAGATAAATGTGCGAAGTTCGATTCTTTTTATTACTACCGGATTTATAGCTTTGGGAGCTATGATTGGATCATTAATATTTCCGGAACGCTCACTTTTTGGTATTATCGTTTTGTTTCTTATACCAATTGGAATTATATATGCCAATATTGACTTCTCTCAGGCATATTTCAGATATCTGAATACAGGTGTAATGGTTATATTTCTCTTGCTGTTTCTGAATGGCTATTATAAAGCGACCCGCGATTTATACGGGGTAAATGCTGTATTCGCGGAACGGGAGTTATATATCGAGGAGCAGAAGAACAAAGGTATAGACTCTGTTGTTTTTACAAAGGCAATGCCTGTAATTAATGAGAAAAAATATTTTATCCGGGATCTTACTAATGATCCGAATGGATTGACGAATAAGGCATATGCCCGTTTTCATGGGCTTAAGTCGGTAAATTTGGTTGTAAATAAAAAAGAAGAGAATTAATGGAATTTTTCGATCTCTTGTCATATACTTTTTTCCAGAATGCATTGCTCGGTAGCTTGTTTGCTTGTATAGCATGTGGAATTATCGGGTCTTATGTAGTAGTTCGCAGATTGGTTTTTATCAGCGGTGGAATTACTCATGCTTCGTTAGGAGGTATTGGCATGGGATTCTATTTTGGTTGGAATCCAATCCTGTCTGCGATGATTTTTTCTATCCTGTCAGCCTTTGGTATCGAATGGCTGTCCTCAAGGCAAGGTGTGCGTGAGGATTCGGCAATCGGTTCTTTCTGGTCGTTGGGAATGGCTGTGGGTATAATATTTATATATCTTAAGCCGGGCTTTGCCCCTAATTTATCCGACTATCTTTTTGGCAATATCCTGACTATAACGATTCTCGATATTGTATATCTGGCTATTTTATCTTTGGTCTTGGTTTTTGTTTTTACATTATTCGGACGGCAAATACTTTTTGCGGCTTTTGATCCTGATTTTGCAAAGACCCGCAATCTTCCCGTCAACCTGATTAAATATACAATGATGATGGGAATTGCCATCACGATTGTTCTGTCCATTCGTCTTGTGGGTATTGTTTTATTAATGTCGATACTTACAGTCCCTCAAATGACAGCAAACCTGTTTACATCCAATTTCGTGAAGATGATTCTTCTGTCTATCGTGATTGGCTTCTTCGGCTGTATTGTAGGATTATTTCTATCTGCTATTTTAGATGTCCCGTCAGGGGTATTTATCATTTTCACACAGATAGTGGCCTTTTTAGTTTCGAAGTGGATCGTACGGTTAGCACAGAAGAAGCGACAGAATCCGAGTTATGAGTTACAAATGGGAAACGAGAAGTGAAACATTGTCCGGCGTTAATTTTATCTATAATAGATAATTTGAAAATTAGCGAATTTGAAAATTTGAAAATGGCGCGAAGCGACAATAACAGTCAACAGTTATCAGTCAACAGTCAACAATGGCGCGAAGCGGTAAAGGCTATAAGCTAACGGCTAACAGCTAACAGCTAATTGAGTGTAGAGTTTTGTTACATTTTAGTTAAAAAGTTACGAGTAGACGAGATACGAGGTACAAGTTGTTGACTGCTAACTGTTGCACGTCATTGCGAGGGTTTACCCGAAGCAATCCATTAATAATCAATACTCTGGATTGCTTCACTCCGTTCGCAATGACGAAAAGGTCGACTGTTTACTGACTACTAACTACTGTTTACTGTAGAGGTTTGTTACTTTTTAGTTAAAAAGTTACGAGTAGACGAGATACGAGGTACAAGTTGTTGACTGTAGAGTTTGTTACATTTTAGTTAAAAAAAGCAGGAGTTAAAAAGTTCTAAGTTCTAAGCACTCACTACTTACTACTGTTTTCTGATGACTGTTCACTGTCTTAGCCTTTTCCTATTACATCTTTTAGTGAGATGTTCTTTACGCTTGATTTTCTGAATAATAGCGCGCCAATGCAGATTCCAATGGCCAATGTAAAAAGCAATGACATGGTAAGCATCAGGTTATGTGACATTTCTATCAGTATACGGGGATTTTCTTCTACTGTCGGCAGATCTGTTATCTTTATTCCGGCAAGCATAGTTTTGTAGGCAAACATACCCGGTATCATAGTAATGCACGCGGGCATTGTGAATACAACAGGCGGACTGTCTACTTTATGTGCGGCATATATTCCTACTAACCCGATTAATACCGATCCGGCAAGAGTAGCAGTTATCAGCCCGAAGTCGAGTTGGATCAAAATAAAACGGACGCAGTGCCCCATTCCACCAAGCAATCCGGCAACCCAGAGGAGGCGTTTCGACGAACCAAACAAGATAGCCCAGCAGAAACCTACTGCGAAAGCAATCCCGAAATCACGCGCTATATTTAATAAAGTAAGTTCTTCCATGTTTTAAAAATTGCTGATACCCATCAGGGTGATGCATAAAGTCATTCCTGCGGCAATACATAAGAGGATAAATCCTCCGAATAAAGCCCTGTTGATAGCAGAGGCTAAATAGCCTTCGATAAGATCGATTACACAGTTGATAAGAGGCACGCCCGGAATAAGATACAGGACTGCTGTCGCCATAGCTGCCTCAGGATGAGCCCCAATTCCATATAGTTTTCCAAGTCCTGTAATAAGAGTCGTTATGAACGCTGCTATGGAGATGCAGATCATGGGGTTGTATTTTCGATTTGAGAAAAGGACTTTTACGATGTATCCTATAAATGCAGCAGAAAGAGTAATCAATGCATTGATCCAGTCTCCTAAAGAAAATAAACATAATCCGGCACAGGATAATCCAACAGCGATGGCGATTATAATATCATTATAATGAGGTTTGGCCTTTATCTTAGCAAACTCCCGTTCTACCTCTGTAATGGAAAGTTTTTCTTCCTGTACTTTCCACGACAAGTGCGAAACATCTGTCAATACGGCCAAATGTACATTATGGGCAGGCGAACTTTTATAGCACGTAATTATATTAGATGGGTCATTTAAGTCCTTTACTGTAACTAAAAGCCCCTTGAACGTAGGATTCATATTCATTTCGAATTCCCATGCTGTAGCTAACCGTCCAAGATTGCTATTGAGCCGCCCACAGTGCGCTCCGGATGCTAAAAGATATGTACCCATATCTAAAATAAGATCGGCAAAACGTTGTGCAGGAATTTTAGCTCTTTCGGATGTGTCTCTATATGCAGGCATCTTTTGTAATCTATTTTGATGCAAAGATATTAAAAAGTAAAGTGTATTGGGAATTGTGCACCAAAGATTATTATAGAATGGAATCAACTGAAGCTTTTTAAACAGAAAACAAAAGGCCTCCTGTTGTTGGAGACCTTTCTTGTTTTATGTCCGATTCTTATTATTTTACTAAAACTTTATATTCCCATGCTTTCAGCGATGTAGGGATATTCTCAACTTTTGCTCCTGTGAAATAATCAATATAACCGCCTTTATTCAAAGCATCGTTGCTCGCATAAGTGATATTTTTATCAGATAGGTTAAGCAATACCATTATTTCTCGCCCTCCTTGTGTTCTTGAGAAGATTAGCAATTCTTTGTTTGCTGATGTCTGATATCTTCTAAATTCACCTCCCTGTCCCGCAATAAGAGCCATATTTGTATGTTTTAACTCATTCAGCTTCTTATAGAATTTTGTAGTCGCATTCTCTGTCCATGAAGGTACCATGTCTTTTTCGAAGAAAGACAAACGTTTCTTCATACCAACTTCCTGTCCTGTGTAGATCATAGGCATGCCATTCAGCGTATAAGTGAGTACGGCAAACGCTTCAATGTCTTTTCCATATCGTTCAAATTCAGTTCCATTCCAGGAATTTTCGTCATGGTTGGTTAGGAAATTCATTTTATATCCGTCAGGGCATTTTATCGTATCCAGCTTTTGAATGTATGTAGCAATATCGTCGGCTGTCTTTTCTTTTTTGTAAATATCTGCCATCATATGCATAAGTTCCCATGAATAATTAGCATCGAAAGCATGTTCCAGTAAATCATAATTTTCTGATTCAGCCAGCATGAAAACCGGTTTTACGCTGTCAAGGCTTTTTCGGACATCATTCCAAAAGTCGGTTGGTACTTCATGAGCCATGTCGCAACGATAACCATCTATATTAAAGTTCTTTATCCAATACTTCAATGCGTCGGTCATAGCAGCCCGCATATCTTTATTGTCGTAATTCAGTTCGTATGTGTCAGTCCAGTCATAAGGGCTTTTAGGATTTCCGGCTTCATCTTGTACATACCAGTCAGGATGTTGCGCAAGCCACACATTATCACCTCCCGTATGGTTAGCCACCCAGTCTAAAATGACTTTGAAACCCATATCGTGAGCTTTATCTACTAATTGTTTAAAGTCTTCTTTTGTGCCAAATTCAGGATTGATTTCCGTATAATCTTTCACAGCATAGTAACTGCCAAGCGTACCTTTACGATTTTTCTCAGAAATGGGATGCACAGGCATAAACCAAAGCACATCCACACCCAGTTCTTTCAGCCGTGGCAGATGTTGCCCGAAGGCTGCAAAAGTACCCTCTTTGGTGTATTGCCTTACATTTACTTCGTATATAACAGCATTGCGAGTCCAATCGGGATGTTTGACCGTACATTTTTCTTGCGGTGCATTTTCTTCCTGTACTTTCGGTTTACAAGAGTAATTTGCTAAAGCTATAGTAATAGCTGTAAATAATAATAGTTTATTTCTCATAGATTATAATTTTATATATAAGTTCAAAAAGAAAAGTTGGTATAAAGATAGTGACAATGACCTAATATAGACTAGTTTTTGGGTAATTTATCCATAGAATCCCCAAAAGATATATGTTGGGTAATTGATAAGAAAATAAATTATAGTGTTGTTCAATATAGGAGAAATATATTAAATTTATAGGGTGTTTGAATTAAAAAATAATAAAATATGGAAAAATATTATCTGTTCATTTTAGCAGGAGTATTATCTCTGACTGCTATAAACACCTCCGCCCAGAAAAAATCTACGGCTACAACTAAGCCGGGAGCGGCGGCAATGACTAAGGCTACTGCCGGGAAGATTATCGAAATGACCAATGCTGTAGTTGATATATACAACGACCAGTTGAGTGAAGTAAGGGATGTCCGGGATTGCCTGGAACGCTTTGAAAATACGATGGCTTCCGTAGCCGCAAATCCTAAAGGTTCGGCGCATGGCGCTTCATGCGCAAATATAAGGGTATTACGCGCCGATCTGGCTGATAAGATGAAAGCTAAAGCGAACCTTGCTCCGGTATTTCCTGAAAAGGCAGCTATAATAGAAGGCATCGATAATATAAACAAGGAGTTTGAAACAGCAAAAGCGTGTTGCCAGAATGTACAGGCTTATTTTACAGAGAAGAAATATCTTGAGGATGATAGTCAATATTCCGGTTATGTGGCGTTACGTGATGCGTATCTAGCTTCCTATAAAAAGATAAACAACCTGTTCAATAAAACCATGAATTTGGCATCAAGCGCCGGAGACAGGGCCGAGTTAGTAATACTTAAGACACATCCTTTGGCTCCGGTAGTGATACCAATGAAAAACAACCTGAGCGCGGTGTCCCAACTGATGTCAAAGTGCCGCGAGGACGAACCTGACGCAGAGGCGATAAAGGCTGATATAGCGGCGATACGCAAATCGCTGGAGAAGGATAAAGTGATGACTCCGGCAATTAAGGCTTCTTTAGCAAAGGGGCAGAATGGCGAAAGTCATTTTGAACGTTTCTATGAGTATGTAGGCGAAGCTATGGATAAAGCGGATAAATTTGTGGAATACCTTGATCCTGGCAAGGAAATAAAGGATGTCGACCATATATTGAAAGAAACGGTGGAAGATGCCCGCAAGCGTCATCAGAATCGCCATTATGGCGAGATCCGCGATTACTACGGTTATATGGTGGACGTATATAACGGATTATAATCTTAATAGTTAATATATAACGGCAGGAGGCTTACTAATAATTTTAGCAAGCCTCCTGTATTTTATAGTTTGGAATGTTCTTATTTTACCGATTCGGGTTTGAGCTCTTTCTCTCCTAACGTTTCTTTTACAAAAATGACCGAAATAGCTCCTAAAATCAATAAAACTCCTGCTATAACAAGCATCATAATGGACGTGCCTGCAACATATTTTAATATTACACCACCTAGAGCAGCCGCAAAGATCTGAGGCAGACATATGGTTCCGTTAAATAATCCCAGGTATGCCCCCATATTTTTGCCGGATAAGGCATTTGTCAGAATGGTGAACGGAAGAGCCAGCATAGCAGCCCATGCACATCCTATCAGCAGATAAGATCCGAACAGCACATACTGGTTTGTGACAAATATTGTAGATATAAATCCTGTTGCTCCCAGTAGAAGGCTGACTACATATGCAGTCTTGTGGGATTTAAATAATGGAATAACCATCGACCATAATACAGAGCCTATTGCCTGTACGGCAAATATCACTCCTACCCAGTTCCCCGCTTCCTGATATGCTGCCGATTTAGCATCGGTAGTATTCCATACAGTTTCGGCTATACCGCCGTTGGTATATGTCCACATATACATAAATGCAGCCCAACAGAAAAATTGAACTAAACCTACTGTCCAAAATACTTTAGGGGCATTTTTTAGTAGAGTAATAAAATCAGATTTTTCTTTTTTTTCAGGTTGTTCCTGTATACCGTGAAATTCAGCATACTCGCGCGGAGGCATCTCCTTTACTTTGACAACTGTATATATAACACATAAAATGAGTATCGCTGCTCCTACATAAAACGAATAAATAACAGAATCGGGGACAACGCCTGCTGCTGCTATATTTGATATTCCTATCCATGTGAATATGAAAGGGAAGAGGTATCCTACCAAACTTCCGGCATTACATAGAAAACTTTGAACCGAATAGGCAAATCCTTTTTGTTTTTCATTTACCATGTCTCCAACCAGCATTTTGAAAGGTTGCATAGCCATATTAATGGATGTGTCGAGAAACATAAGGGAAATAAGTCCGAATAACATTGCTCCACCAACAGCGAAATTAAAGCTACCGGCATTAGGTAACAAACACATGACAATGATAGATGCCAAAGCCCCGATAAATAAGTATGGGATACGACGCCCAAAACGAGTCCATGTACGATCACTCAATGTCCCGACAATAGGCTGCACAATAATTCCCATTAGTGGAGGCAGTATCCAGAAATAACTTAAATTATGAGGATCGGCTCCGAGGGTAGCAAAAATGCGACTAATATTCGCACTCTGTAGCGAATATGCTATTTGCACACCCAAAAATCCGAAACTGAGGTTCCAGATTTGCCAAAAAGAGAGTGTCGGTTTTTGTTTCATGGTTATGGTATTTGTTTACTCTTATTGCATTTTGTCGCCAGGCAGCTTCCTTGTTGTTTGCCTTGCTATCAGCGATGTTTTTATTATTTTATTTTTCCTCGAAGTGTTTTCAGGATTCTCTATTTTCTCTAAAATTAATTTCATAGCTTCCATCCCCATTTCCTGAGGGTGTTGATCCATAGTTGTCAGCATAGGGTCGGTATCCTGAGATATATTAGAGTTTGAAAATCCGAAAATCGATATTTCTTCCGGCACTTTCAGCCCCAGCTTTTTCGCCGCAAGCAGTATTCCCGACGCGGTATAGTCATTCATTGCCATAAATGCATCCGGATGGTTAGGTTCCCGCAATATTTCCATAGCTCTTTCATATCCGAGCTTCTTAGTGTCCGCTATCTGTATCAAGTTTTCCTCTACCGGTATATGGTATTTGCGTAAAGCATCCAGGTATCCGTTCTTCCGGTTTTTTGATATTTCAAGATGCAGAGGTGCGGAAAAGAAGGCTATACGCTTACAACCTGTTTTAATCATATACTCCACGGCGGTGAGTGTTCCGGAATAATCGTCGACTACTACTTTGTCACTATCAATACCTGTACAAATTCTATCGAAAAACAGGACAGGAATATCATTGTCCAGTAATTCCTGAAAATGGTCATACTTGGTTGTAGTCTTTGATTGCGAAATCAGTACTCCACATACTCTTGCTTTGATTAGAGTTTGAACATTCCGAAGCTCTTTTTTATAATCTTCCTGTGATTGGCAGACAATTATATGATAATCCCTGTCTTCGGCTATAGTTTCCATTCCCGAAAGTACACCCGAAAAAAAGTGATTGGCCAGCTCAGGAACAATTACCCCGATAATGTTATTATGCTGTGTCCTTAGGTTAAGAGCGAGCGTATTTGGTTTATACTTATGCTGTTTCGCATACTCCTGCACCATTTTTCTAGTCTCCAGACTAATGTCCGGATTATCTTTCAGGGCACGCGATACTGTAGATGGCGAAATATTTAAATCCTTAGCTATGTCTTTGATTGTAAGAGGACCTTTCTTCATGACCATAGAATTTGATTATACTTTTATAAAAGTAATCAAAATTCTAATATCAATACATTTCTCGGACTAATAGTTAAAGTTTCGCTCAAACTTACAGTGTTTCCGCTGATTAGATCTTTTGCCTGACTCTTTGGCAAAATCTCTTTATATCTTTCCATGCTGATAGTTTTCCCGCTATCTGAACCGGATAAGATTACAACTACAGACTTGTCGTTATATTTTCTTTCGTACACATATATTCCATCATATGGGACGAATTGTTTCAAAGTTCCTTTTGCTATTACCTCATTCCCTTTTCTCCAATTCAATAATTTGCGGGTATAGTCAAGTACTTCATTTTGTTTTTCTGTCCTGTTTACGGCTTCGAAAGCATTGACTTTATCTCCGGCCCATCCACCGGGAAAGTCGCGGCGAAGATAACCGTCTCCTTCACTTTTATCTGCTGCCATAATGATTTCTGTACCGTAGTATATTTGAGGAATTCCACGTGTGGTTAGAAGGAATGCTAAAGCCTGTTTGTAACGGTTTAGATTCGATGTGTCTTCTTCTTTTTTGTAGAACCGGGATGTATCGTGGTTATCTAGGAATATTAACAACTCCATTGTGTTGGCATATACAATGTCTTGTGCCAGATATTCATGGATACGGGAGAATCCTTGTCCCCAGTCTGTTGTTTCCTGATCGAAAGCGCTATTCATAATGTCAGTCAGGGGAAAATCCATAACCGAACGCAGATAGGAGTTTCTTGGAAAAGCAAGTTTACTGTCTTTTTGCCAGAAAGCTACTCCGACATTGCTGTTCAACCATGTTTCACCTACTATGTTAAAGTCAGGATATTCTTCTGTTACTTCTTTACACCATTGCGCCATCATATCATAATCGGCATATGGGTGTGTATCTTGTCTGATTCCATCGATTCCGCTATACTCGATCCACCAAATACTGTTTTGGATAAGATATTTTGCTACATGAGGATTTCGTTGATTCAAATCGGGCATTGTTTCTACAAACCAACCGTCTGCTGATAAATTTTTATCGAAATCAGAAGCGTGCGGGTCGAACTGAGACATCGTCTTATAGGATGTCTGTACATATTTGTCCGGAAAATTGAACCAATCTCTGGAAGGCCGGTCTGTAAAGAAATAGTGCTCACTGCCACAGTGGTTGAAAATCATATCCATAACGACTTTCATCCCTTTTGCATGAACCTTGTCTACCAAGTCAACGAATTCTTGATTTGTTCCAAAGCGCCGGTCAACTTTATAGTAGTCAGTGGAAGCATAACCATGATAAGAACCTTCCTTCATGTCATTTTCCAGTACAGGATTGAACCATATTGCCGTTACTCCAAGATCGTGGATATAATCCAAATGATCGCTTACTCCTTTAAAGTCGCCACCATGACGTGCATACTGACCATTTCTGTCTACTTTCGATTCACGCATGTCGGGAATAATATCATTTGAAGGGTCGCCGTTAGCAAACCGGTCGGGCATAATCAGATACAGAACATCACTGGCATTGAATCCTACTCTTTGAGAGGAATCTTGTTTACGTTCTTTTATTTCGTAAGGGATTGCTTTCTTTTGTTTTCCTTGCTGTAGTATTATATCGAATTTTTCCGGTGTAGCATTGGAGAGATCCAGATATAGAAGGATGTAATTAGAACTTTCTAGTTTTACTACTTCTTTTATTTTTGTAGTTTTAGATGTAATGCTTACTTCCGATTTTGCAATATTGTCACCATATAATAGAACTTGGAGCTCAGTGTTTTTCATCCCGGCCCACCAAAAAGCAGGTTCGACATTCTTTACCTCAATCGCAAAGATTGAATAACTGAATAAAATAAAAAATAAGATCAGTACATTTTTTTTCATGGTCTTTATATTTGTTATTTATTTCCTTCCCGATGATTCTATCATGGATAATAATTGATCATTAAATTCTTTGGCACCGATCAACTCTTCTAATGTCAGATGCATTCTATATTGCCAGTAATGTTGCGATATAGCAGGTATATTAATCCGTTCTTCTTCCGGATTCGGACGTTTTAGTTTATCGCTGATCGACAACCAGTCCTGAAGAGGTAAAATAGCTAACATTGCAGGAGAGTTAAGATGGTTCGATACAATTTGCCAGCTAATATCTGCCGTACAATCTTCAGGTGCCGCACCTTGTTTCCATAAAACGGAATTATAATATTTCTGAGTCACTTCTCTCTTTTCTTTCCACCATAACCTGATAGGAGCCATGTCATGCGTTGAGGTAGTACATACACTCAGATATGGCAGGTTCTGAAGATAATTGAATTGGGCATCTTTGTCTTTAGGCATGCGTTCTATCTCCAAACTCAATATCTGTAATTCATGCATTACCGACGGAACACATTCCGGTACCATACCTAAGTCTTCTCCACAAACTAACATGGATGTGGAAGAAATAAGAGTTGGCAATTTTGTCATCGCCTGATCGCGCCAATACTGAGAGTGGCGATGGTAGAAGAAATCGTCATACAGGCGATTAAAAGCTTCTTTTGCACCTTCATCCAGATCTTTGTATGAGTAACTATATTGAGCTGTAATGCGTGGATGATATTTCCACGGTTCACGTTTATCCTTAATGAAGAGAACTTCGTTGCAAAGGCTATACAAACCATCGCGCGTACGAACACTCTTATAATCGTTTTTTCCTTCGAACAGGGCTTTTATCTTGACCTGTGTATTGCACTCCTCATTTAACTCGAAACGTTGCCATGCAATAGGTTTCAGATAGTTATTTATAATTTCTTGGGAATCGTTTCCGAAAATGTGTACTAAAAAATGTTCGTGAATATACGGAGTAGTCATTCTATATTCGTCGAACCACAAGCCTGCCGATCTGATTTCCTCAACTGTTAGCGGTAGAGCAGGGCTAAAATAACCCAATAATCCTTGTACAGAAGAAAGAGGTATTTCCCAAATGCGGAAGAACCCAAGTATGTGATCGATGCGATAGGCATCAAAATAATCAGACATTTTGCGGAAACGCTTTATCCACCACTGGTATCCGTCTTTTGCCATTTCGTCCCAATTGTATGTGGGGAATCCCCAATTCTGTCCGAAATAAGAAAAGTCATCGGGCGGGGCACCTGTTTGAACGTCCAGGTTGAATAAATGGGGTTCAACCCATGCCTCAACACTGTCTCTGCTGATCCCGATCGGTATATCTCCTTTAAGTATTACATCGTGCTGATGAGCATACTCTTTTACCTCAACCAATTGTTTGTGAAGTAGATATTGGGTAAAACATAAAAGATCTATATTTTCTCTGGCCTCTTTATCAGCTTCGACAAAATTTGTCAATTTCTTTCTATTAAATATTGAGTGAGTTTTCCATATAGAAAAGGTGGGAGTTTTATACTTGTCTCTTAAATGAGAGAAACATGCGTATGGGAACAGCCATTCTTCATTGTGGATATAGAAATCCTGATACTCTTTGCTTTTTAAAGTTGTCTTACCCGACTCGTTAAACAAATCTTTAATATATTTCCATTTTAGGGCAAGCACTTTGTCATAGTCGATTTTTGTCAACTTATTTAAAGCTGCCGCCTCTTTTTCATATTGTTTATATAGTTTTTCGTCTTTAAGCGGATAGGCTTTCAATCCTAAATAGACAGGATGAAGGGCATATATGGATATAGCATTATACGGATACGAATCGACCCATGTATGAGTAATAGTTGTATCGTTGATAGGTAGTATCTGGATGATTTTCTGTTGTGTTACTTTAGCCCAATCTACCATTTTTTTGAGATCGGAAAACTCACCTACGCCGAAACTATCATTTGAGCGTAACGAGAAAACAGGTATAGCCACCCCTGCGGCTTTCCAGTTCATCCAGTTATAATTATAGTTAAGAGAGTCGATTTTTATAATATCACCTTTTTCTTTGATTGGTGTCAGAATACGGTTTTGTCCCTCCTCCCAGTGGATTATTTTCTTTTCTATATTATCATATATAGCAAGTTTATACTCTTGCTCTGATTTTATCTGTGTGGCATTTATAGCCAATTGCCATTCACCATGGCTGGTCTGGGTAAAATGTATTGCGTTTGCAGAATCCCACTCTCCTAAGGCTTTAGAGGATCCACAAAGTATTACGACCTGATCTTTTTTTGCATAGGGACAATTTACTTTCAGTAGTATTGTCCTTTTGTAGTATTTTATTTTTGCATTATCATGCTTGAAGAAGCTATCGGAGAATCCTGATGTATAAAGGAATTTCTGCTGGGGAACGCTTTGCCAAATATCGTATATATCGAAGTCTTTATTGGCTTCATTCGATATAATATGAGGATTACCCCATTCCCTGGCAACTATATTGCCATTATTGTCTTTTACAAGATAACGGTATTCTATGTTTGTAGTATCATTCGTTTCTATATCGATACACCACACCTCAGGAGAAATGTATTTCATTTCGACAGCCTTGTTCTCGTCCCAATTACCTAATGCCGGTATGGACCCGTAAACAAAAATATTTTGTCCCCATGTTGTGTGATAATTAATATGCAGTCTCATTCTCATGGTTTTAAGTTAATTAGATAATGGGTGTTTTGCTAAAAGATCAAAACAAAACTACATATTAAAGAAAAATGTACAGACTCCATTATATTGTTTTTTGATTAAAATCGATTGCAAACGATTGCATGACAGCATAAAAAGAGGCTGTCTCAAAAGTATTTTCTTATATCTATTTGTCATGTTGAACGGAGTGAAACATCTCCTTTTCTGAGGAATGAGATCCTTCGTTGCACTCAGGATGACAAAGAGGATAACACTTTGATAGTGTAATTTTACTTTTGAGGCAGCCTCTTCTTGTATTTTTGAGGTTTCAAAATCCGAAACCATCAACTACTATATTTTCTTTTTCTTCTTCTTTGAAGGCTTCTCTTTTATGGTGTTCTTTGTTCCCTTCTACAAAAATAGCTCTGCGCGGCCTTACCGGACAGATGTATTCGCAACCACCACACCCTACGCAAATGTCAGGATTTGTATGGGGTATGGTCAGCCCTTCATGGCCTTCGTAAGGTATCATGGTCACAGCCTGAGTAGGGCAGTGTTCGGCACAAGCGCCACAGTTAGTCTTTTCTGTATGTACAACGCAAATGTCCTGTGTAAAAGTAACCCTGCCTATTTGCAGCATATGCTTTTCATCCTGTGTAAGAGGGAGTAAAGCTCCATTTGGACAAATATCGGCACAAACGGTACAGTTATAATTACAGAAGCCTTTTTCGTAGTTCATCATAGGCTGCATGATGCCTCCTAATCCATATTCCATAAAGGCAGGCTTGATGACGTTTGACGGGCATCTGCTTACACAAAGGTGACAAGATGTACAATGATCGAGAAGATGTTTTGCACTTTGCGAACCCGGAGGACTGATCGGTGTTTGGCGTGTCGGCGCCTTTGTTCCTGACAACTGAGCGGCTTTTTCCTGTGCATATACAGCCGGAACAGTAACAGCTGTTGTGAGAGTAGCCATAAGAAACTGCCTTTTTCCCATGTCAGTCGTTTCCGATCCTTCTTGTTTTTTATTTTTTATTGAAGGACTAAATTTCAGCGCATTTTGCGAGCAGCTATTCAGACAGTTGAAGCAAGCTACACAGCGGCTGTAATCTACCGAATGATTTTTGCTATCGATACACGAAGCTTTACATTTTCCGGCACAAGAACCGCATCTGTTACACTGATTTTCGTCGATCCGTACTTTAAACAAGGAGAACTTGCTAAGAAAACCCAATACAGTTCCTACAGGACAAATAGTGTTGCAGTAAGTCCGTCCATATTTCCATGCCAAGAAGCCAATCGCAAGAAATGTTACTATTCCTGCAATAAAAGCAAAGAGACTCAGAATAACAATTTCTACTTTATAAAAGGTATAATTGCCAAAACTGGTGAAAATAGATTCCAATACATTGTTCCCTGCCGTATAAACAGGCTTGAATACATTTGCGATCATACGTCCGTATGCACTATAAGGGTCAATTAACCCTAAGAGCAGAGGCAGGTTAAGAAAAAAAGTGACTATTGTTACCCCGAGCACAGACCAGCGCAAAATATTTTTAGCTTTACTGTATTTGTACCTTTTCTTCTTTTTCGAAAAAATCTTACGTTTTGAAAACCAACTTACAATATCCTGATATATTCCCATCGGACAAATAGACGAACAATAGACTCGTCCAAACAGCAGAGTGAGAATGATAAGCGCTGCCAATATAATAAAACTACCACTCAGTATCGCCGGTACTAATTGTATATGAGCCAGTACATGAAACTGGTCGGGTAGGATAGCAGAAATATCCAGAAAGTAAAACGTAATAAGTGCAAATAGTATGATTGATATACTTACACGAAGATTCTTCAACATTATATTTTGATTCTCTTTATATTAAGTTTATCAATATCCATTGTTCCCAATTTCAACTTTTGTCCGTTGGCTAAGTGGCCTACATGGGCAAGAGGCATATCTCTTACCTGACCAAAGAATTTGGTGGCAGCAGTGTCTACGGCTACAATATCTTGTGATAAGAATAATCCTTTAGTATCGACAACGTCGGCTGTGGATCTGCCTTGAGGGCCATTTGTTTGAACTATCCGGTATGCGTCAACGACATTAAGCACCGGCTTTTTCGAGTAGGTACATACGTCGGCAATACATTGTTGCAGACCACTGCTATGGAAAATCCGTCTGTCCCAAACAATACCCATATAATTTTTCATTGATATGGTCAGGTTGGCTCCTCCATGATGTTTCAATACCGGAACATTTATCCATGCGTCGCAGTTTATGATGGCTTCGTGTATCTTGGTATTCTTCAGGGTGACACCATTCGGTAATGCTACGCTTTTGTAGTATGATTCTTCGTTTGCCGGTACTACTTTTGCTCCGGCAGCTTTTGCCGCAGCTTCTATCCCGCTGTTTTTATAGCATTTGAGCCAATCGTCGCAAGTATGGTCAAAAACAGTGACTTCCTTCGCTCCGGCAGCAAAGCACTGACGGATAATTTCAGATACGAGTTTAGGGTTGGTATTCCCGGCAAGTTCGGGTGCTTTGTCCCAGCCTATATTTGGCTTAATAACAACTTTAGCTCCCTTCTTAATGAATTTTCCCATCCCTCCCATTTCAGTAATAGCACGTCTGAACATGACGTCGGGTTCACCTCCCATAACGGCAACCATGTCTACCGGTTTGCCTGTTTGAGAACTATTGACAGTTTCCGCCAATATATCCATTCCTCCACTTGCCTTTATTGTTGCGGCTGCACCAGTAATGGCAATAGCTTGTAAAAATTTTCTTCTGTCCATAATAGCCTAATTATATTTAACTCTGATTATTTTAAAATTTAAGATTAATGCCACCGAACACAGTTGCCCGAGGCATTGGGTAGCCCGCATTGATCTCATAATTTTGGGCTAACAGGTTTTCACCTCTTGCAAATATTTCCAATATATTTGCCGGTTTGTAAGCGATTCTTACATTCCAAAGGGTGAAGGTTTCTTTTTTTGCTACTGTATTCGTTGCCTTATTTTCGGTCACTGTATACAAGTTGTTTATGTATTGTACACCTGTAGAGAAATTCCATTTCTGATGTATATAGCCTGTCCCTACATATAATTTATGTTCGGGTGAAGCTGTTACTATGTGTTTCATGTGCAGCCAACTATAATTGGCTGAAATATTCCAGTTTGGATTTATTTTATAATTAGAGGAAAATTCGATTCCGTAATTTTCTATCTTACCTGTATTCATGTAGATAGGTGTTGGTCTTCCTTCTATCGTTTCCAACTTGATGCTGTTGTCACCCTTTATATAAAAGAATCCTAAATCGAGACTAAGAGAATGATTCAGTAGCTTCTGAGAAGCCGATAGTTCATAGTTCATCAATCTTTCAGGCCTTAAATCGGGATTCTTAGGGCCGAACATATACATCTCGCGGATAGTAGGGTTGCGGAATCCTTTACTTACAATGCCTTTTAAGACTGTGTTTTCGGAAGCAAAGAAACTCAACCCGGCTTGAGGTATCCATTCGGTTCCTGTGCGTGAATGATGGTCCATCCTGATACCCGCATTAAATACGACTTTGCCAAGAATATTTTGCTGAAAATTGAGATAACCTGCTACTTCGTTTTCACTTTTCTGTGCTATGTCCTTATTTTCCGTGCCATCCATAAAAATATTCCACGCATGGCCTCCGAAATGCTGATAATCGATTCCGGCAGTGGTTTGGTTGCCTTGAAAGAGATTATATGTCTGGTACAATGAAACGCCTAACATTCTGTCGTTCGATCTGAAACGCTCATTTCGGGGTGCTCCTTCGGGGATGTATCCGTCGTTGATTTTATGTGTACCAAAATTGTAAAAGAATTTCAAAGCGCCGGATGTTTTTTCGTAATTGTTCTCTAACGAAAATGAAGTGACACCGCGTGTAATATCGGCATCATTGTCAATAACCGGACTATTCACTGTTCCCGGGTTAGAGGCTTTGAAGTTAGTCAAATCGAGATCAATGAATGATTTCCAATTTGGAGTAAAATCATACCCTACTTTTGCATATCCGCTATATTGCTCAAAATCCATATCCTTACGATTATTGTCGCTACGGTTATACCCAAGTGAAACAAAGCTGTTAAACTTACCCGATCGTACGGCATTGTTCAACTCGGTACTTAATGTATTATACGATCCGTACATGGCACGCAATCCGGTTTTTATTCCGTCTTGCTGTTGTTTTTTGGTAATAATATTTATTACGCCACCCATTGCATTTGATCCGTAAAGAACAGATGCCGGCCCTCGTACAACTTCTACGCGCTCTGCCATCAATGTCTGATAGGAATCCGCTAAAGGATGCCCCATTAATCCCATATATTGAGGATGTCCGTCTATCAGCATCAGTACTTGTGCTGTTGGATTTCCTCCTATACCCCTGATCGTTATGCCTCCGGCAGCGCCTGTAGATACACCATATCCCATAATGCCTCGCGAAGTGATAAATAAGCTCGGAACTTGCTCGGTGATAATGGGGAGTAATGATTGCTCGAATCGGCTCTCTATTTGTTTGCTTCCTACTACTGTAACACTCATTGGTAAATTATTCAAATTTACTTCGGGACGACTGCCTGTAATTACAATTTCACCCAGATTGATAGAATCTCGAATTTCTGTTTCGGGTTTATCTTTAGAGTATAAGGTATATAGCGATGATACCATTAGTAGTGCAATGATGCAGAGCTTTTTCTTCATATATTTATAATAGCCACGGAAATTTGAAACAATCTTCGTCGTATAGAGCATAATCAGCTTTTCCATTTACGGCAAATGTCTTCACGAGTTTAGCTTCTTCCAGCAATTTACAAGCGAAAGCTAGTGATGCTCCGGTTTTTACCCGGTCTTCCACAAGCAGGATCGTTTTGTCTTTATAGTCAAAGTCGATAGGAGCTACCAGTTGTGGACTATTGTACTTAGGTTTCTGATTTGGATCTCTTAAATTTATTTTTAATAATTGAATCTCAATGTCTAGCCGTTGGTTAAGTATAGCCGCAGGAATAATACCTCCATTGGCTATGGCAACAATCATATCAAAACTTTCAAAGAATTGAATGTTGCGGAAGCGCTCAAGTACTTCCGCAAAAGTTTTATCGTAAGACATTTGTTTATTATAACTTAGCTATGGCTCTTAATAAAGCATATCCTCCAAATACCTGTACCAGCATACCGGGTATACCGATCCGGAAATCCTGGATAGCTACTGCAAAATCTTGTATAACAGCCCATTCTATCAATGTGCCAATCACCTGATAAGCTAAAACAGCGCCAATAATAGCTAACAGAGATATTTTTTGGAAGCGGTGCGCGGCATATGCGGCAGTTCCGGCGAGTAAAGTCGATTTAATCAATATCGCAGGTAATACCGCTACCGGAGGCATACCAAACAATGCGCTGTTCAATAAAGGGGAAAGGATAGCTGTAAGTAATCCCACGCGTAACCCGTACTTGTAAGCAGCTATTAGTGTGAAGAAATAGATCGGTAACCATGCTAGTCCTCCACCCGGAATCAAATGGCATATTTGAGGAAGAGCGATATTCCCAATGATGAATAATAGAGCAAACAAATATGTTTTGACCTCTTTGTAAGATAAAGAATAGAGTTTTACTGTTGTTTCCATAATGATAGTAATTAAAGGAAATATAATAATGATGTTTTAGTTGATAAGGCGATAGTATGTTTTTTATATATTAATAGATGCAATGCTAAACAATATTCTTGTAATGAGCAAGTAATATGATGTTTTATCCTTTTTATTATTCCGATTCTAAAGATAGTTAATAAAGTTATCACATGTTTATTGAATAATACCAATTTTAACGATGTTAATTTTTTTTATGTTTTCGGATACATTTTTTTTGTTTTTTGAATAAAATACGGATAAATGTCAAAGGCTACCTCAATTAGAAATAGCCTTTGTGTACAGATGATATTTTATCGTAAATTTTAGTTAATCCATACGCAAGATGTTAGCGCCTAGCTGGTTCAGCCTGACATCTATATTCTGGTATCCTCTATCTATTTGCTCTATGTTGTGAATCGTACTTTTACCATCTGCGCACATTGCTGCAATAAGCAAGGCTATTCCTGCCCGGATATCAGGGGAGGTCATGGTTGTAGCACGCATCGGTCGTTTGCCTGTGCCTATAACCGTTGCCCTGTGAGGATCGCATAGTATAATCTGAGCTCCCATATCTATCAGTTTATCCACAAAGAATAAGCGGCTTTCAAACATTTTCTGATGAATTAATACGCTTCCTTTGGCTTGAGTTGCCACTACCAGCAATACACTGATAAGGTCAGGAGTCAGTCCCGGCCAGGGAGCATCGGCAATCGTAAGGATAGAGCCATCTATAAAAGTATCTATGGCGTACTCCTTTTGAGCGGGTATGTATATATCGTCATTCTGTCTTTCCAGTTGGATACCTATACGACGGAATGTATCGGGAATAATACCGAGATCATCATACGCTACATTTTTGATAGTAATTTCCGAACCTGTCATGGCTGCCATTCCGATGAAACTACCTATCTCTATCATGTCCGGTAAAATGCGGTGTTTGGCTCCTCCAAGAGATTTTACTCCTTCTATCCGGAGAAGATTAGAACCTACTCCCGATATTTTAGCTCCCATCTGTATGAGTAATTTACTCAATTGTTGGATATATGGTTCGCAGGCAGCATTGTAAATAGTAGTTTCACCTTCGGCAAGCACTGATGCCATCAGAATATTGGCAGTACCTGTCACCGATGCTTCATCCAGCAGCATGTAAGTTCCTTGTAGCTTTTTTGCAGATATGTTATATATCTGTCGCGCATCGTCGTAAACAAAGTCAGCCCCTAGTTTTTGTATACCGATAAAGTGCGTATCCAAACGACGGCGGCCGATCTTGTCTCCTCCCGGTTTTGGCAGCATAGCTTTACCGAAACGTGCGACCAGAGGTCCTATAATCATTACTGATCCTCTCAATGATGCGCTTTTTTTCAAAAACTCAGGACTTTGCAAATAATCTATATTTACATTTTCTGCTTTGAATGACCATGTGTCTTCGCTCAAACGTCTGGTTTCTACGCCCATGTCGCCCAGTAGGGCTATCAGGTTGTTTACATCCAGAATGTCGGGTATATTTTCGATGATGACTTCTTCGGGAGTAAGCAGGGTTGCACAGATAATTTGCAGCGCTTCGTTTTTTGCTCCTTGTGGTAGAATATCTCCTTTAAGGCGACAGCCTCCTTCTATAATAAATGATGCCATGTTTCTGTTTTTTGTTTTAAAAGATTCTTACTTCAGGTTCAAGTTCAATATCGAATTTTTCTTTTACAGCATGTTGAACTCCTTTCATGAAACGGATTATTTCATTCCCGTCAGCCGACCCGTAATTAACAATAATCAATGGCTGGTTGGGATATGTGCCTATATCACCGGTTCTCTTGCCTTTATATCCCGATTTATCTATCAGAAACGCAGCTGAAGTTTTTATCGATCCGTCCTTTTGCAGATATGCCGGAAGGTCGGGGTAATTTATTAAAATCTTGTCAGTTTGTTCTTGTGTAATATATGGATTTTTGAAAAAGCTTCCTGCATTTGGCAATACCTTTTCATCCGGAAGTTTACGTTGGCGTATTCGTATAACGGCATCACGGACATCTTGAATAGCCGGTTCTGCTATTTCTTCCAGTTCTTTGTTCAAATCAAAATACTTCGGAGTGTAAACGAATGTCCGTTTTAAGTGGAAAACAACGGATATTACTAAATATTTATTTGTGCGCTTAAATATACTGTTCCGGTAGGCAAACTCACATTCGGCATTAGAAAAAGATACAGTCTCTCCCGTTTCCATATCCACTGCTACAACTTCACGTATTACATCTTTTACCTCTGCGCCGTATGCACCAATGTTTTGAATAGGTGCTGCTCCAACAGTTCCGGGTATGAGTGAGAGGTTTTCGATTCCGGCAAAACCTCGTTCTACGCAATAAGCAGCAAATTCATCCCAGTTTTCAGAAGCATTGACTTCGATAAATATATCTTCATCTTCCTCTTCTTCATCAGAAATAAGGCGAACTCCTTTCATGTCGGGATGGATGACAAGCCCATCGAAGTCTTTTGTGAAAAACAAATTGCAGCCACTGCCTATAACAAGCTTTTTTTCGTTTGAATGATCTCTTAAACATTGGCGAAGCTCCTCGATCGTGTTGGGCTGACAAAAAATCTTAGCAAGAGCTTCTGTTCTGAATGAATTATAATTTTTTAATTGGAATTGCCTATAATAGTCCATTTCGGGGTTAATTGGTTTCACAAAATATCAGGTTAACTACGCTTTCGCTTAAACCAGAAAAATAATATAACAAGTATAAGAAGTGCTCCGGCAATGATAAGAATTGTCTGCCAGTGAGTCATAACAAACTTTACAATGAAAATCAGGGCAACTATTACTAATACAGCCCCAACGGCTTGTGTCACCCGGCGTATCGTTAATTTACGTTTAGCTGCCGGTTCATCCTCTTCAGAGATAAGGTGATTACTCTCTTTCCCGGCTTCATATTCCAACATTTGTTCGGTAACTGTATCCGGTTCCGTATTCTCAGTAAAATCTTCAAATGGGACATAATCTTCATTGCTGTCTGTGCCGGACGAAGGGTCTAATTCCTCATAGTCTACATCCTCAGGTTGATATACCTGTTCTTCTTCTCCCTGGTATACTTCCATAGGAATATCATCTATATCCGGGATTATTTCCGAATCCGGTTTCCCTGATTCTTCATATTCTTCAATTTGAGGTGTGGGTATTATTGGCTGAGCAGCCTTGTCTGTCAGGCGAATAACTGTGTCAACACGTGATGAGGCTACCTTTGTATCAAAGTCTCCATCTTCTACCATGTTTATTAATTCGTCTTCTATAGACGGATATTTAATCATCAAAGTCTTGCAGGCATTAGCAAAGTCGCGAAAGCGTTGGATCTTGTCTATCTTCACTTTTACATCCTCTCCGTTACCTGCCGATAAATCCAATATTTTGTCTGCTAAAATAGCTTTTAAACGTTCCATTGTCTTGTTTATATTAGTTGCTTACTTTATCTGTTACCGTACATCTGTTCGTAATATTTCGTATAGTCGCCCGAAGTAACCTCATCTACCCATTGCTGATTGTCAAGATACCAGTAGATAGTTCTTACAATGCCTTCATCAAATGCCGTTTCCGGTAACCATCCGAGCTCTCCGGATATTTTTGTCGGATCGATTGCATAGCGGTGGTCGTGCCCCTGGCGATCTTTTACAAAAGAAATGAGGTCATCGTTTATCCAACTGATGTCTATGAAGCCATCTGCGGCTTTTTCTTTCTTTTTGAGTACTTCCCTATATTCAGGTTTTCTTTCCATTATATCGTGAATGGTTTTGATTACCAATTTCACTATATCGATATTTCTTTTCTCATTGTGTCCGCCTACATTGTATACTTCACCTGCTCTTCCATCATGCAGCACGGCATCTATGGCTTTGCAGTGATCTTCCACATACAGCCAGTCACGCACATTGCTTCCGTCCCCGTAAACAGGAAGCTGTTTTCCCTCCAGAATGTTACGTATAATAAGCGGGATTAGCTTTTCGGGAAAATGATATGGCCCGTAATTGTTTGAACAACGGGTAATATTTACCGGCATCTTATACGTTTCACTATAAGCCTGTACTATCAGATCTCCTCCTGTTTTTGCAGCGCTGTATGGCGAACGGGGATCGAGAGGTGTCGTTTCGGTAAAATAACCTTCTTCACCCAGCGATCCGTATACCTCATCAGTGGATACTTGCAGGAACTTCACTCCTTTTCGCCAGATAGGGTAATTATTCTCGTCCTTGCCTTCTGTCCAGAATTTTCTCGCTGTATCCAGCAGGTTTTGAGTTCCTAATATATTAACTTGTAAAAAGAGCTGAGGATTTTCAATGCTTCTATCCACATGGCTTTCAGCAGCAAAATTTACGACATAATCGATTCTATGGTTTGTGAAAATTTTCTCGGTAACAGTTCTGTCACAGATGTCGCCCTTTACGAAAACAACACGTGGATCTTTAAGTTCTTGTGTCAGTGTGCCAAGGTTTCCCGCATATGTGAGCGCATCGAGAATAACCAATTTTGCCTGGGGATGTGCAGCCAACATATGTTTTACAAAGTTTGCGCCTATGAACCCGGCACCACCGGTGATTAAATAAGTCATTTTTAGTTTTACATTTAATGAATGATATTATACGCAAAAATAAGAAAAAAACAATATCAAAGGTGTCTTACAAGCAATATATCTTGTAAGGCAAACGAAAAGAATAAATAATGCGAATCAGTAGTTGAATTAATAATCACAGGAGCGAAGTGTATGTAATTAATTGTTCGATTATTTTCATTCTTTTCTACTGCGCGCAATCACAGATTGCTTGCGTTCCTTTTGCCCAAAGCCGCAAAAGGAACCAAAAACGCTTTTGCGCCCCGCTTCAACGTCCGACCCATAACGGACTTAAAGGCTAAACAAAAAAACTCGCT
>NZ_BAAHWU010000009.1:0-82492 GCF_054601275.1 Dysgonomonas reticulitermitis
ACCCAATAGTGATGAGGATTTTATACTTGAATGAAAATTTCAAAGAACTTTAGTTATCGCTTTTCAATCGACTTATAGTCGACACTCACGCGAATTTTATTCGCAATCAAACCTATGGATTGGAAATCCATAGTGGTTTATTTTGCGCGGAAACTATAGATAACCCTGCGATAAAGAGTAATGTTGCTATTTTTAGTATTTTAGTCATATGTGTATATATTAAATAAGTGTATTATTTGTTTTCATGTATCTCCCAATCATCCGTTCTGAAAGGTTCGGCTGGTAATCCGCCACTATTAAACAGATTAACATCAGGATTATTCGACCATGAATAACGTATGGCAACAGGATTGGAAATCTCCCTGGATGAAACGACAACCTTATCTCCGTCCAAATATGCTTGCGCCCATTTAAACTTTTGATCCGGCCCTGCTAAAGCAAACCCTTCGATATAACCATATTTATTATTTACGACTAAGCCCTGCGCAACATTATGATATTCAATATTTACTTTATTCCCAATAATATTCATTGATTTGAAAGTTGGCCCGGAGCATATTATGCTATCCATACCGTAAGTCTTATTCAGTGCGATTAAAGCCAGGCGTAGTCCCACATCTTGTTTATTTCTCGGATGAATATCATCCGCATCACCTATATCAGTTGTAATAATCTGGCCTGTTTCAGGTAAGGATAAAGTCTGGGTCTGAGCCTCTCGCAGGCTAGCCCATTCACTCTTTTGCGGCACTTTATCTTTACTCATATAGTTTGCCAACTGTACCCAGTAAAAAGGAAACTGATATCCCCACTTCGATCGCCAATCGTTAATCATAGCCGGAAACAGGATACGATAATTAAAAGCTTGAGATACATTGCTTTCCCCCTGATACCAGATAGCGCCTTTGATTGGGAACTGAATAACCGGATTTATCATTGCATTGTATAATAAAGCATAACGCATGTTGGGAGAAATATTAATATAATTGAATTCCGCGTTTGTAACGGCGACCTTATACGACCACTCTCCTGATAAGGAATATTTTCCATCCGCCGTCTTTAGGTATAGGTTATCCGGATTTCCATAAATTCCTCCTCCACCCGAATGGTCGGAAACTTTTATCACAATTACGTTTTGCCCGGCTTTTAGTATCCCCCGGGGAATATTATATAACCGGTTTGTTGCATAGCCCTGAGTTTCTCCAACCTTTACTCCATTTATCCATACGACATCATCATCGTCAATGGTTCCCAACTGTATAGCTGCGGCTTTCCCTTCTTCATTTCCGGGTAAGGTGAAATTATATCTGAACCATACAACCCCGTCAATATCCCCCAATACGTTCTCCCAAGCCTGGGGTATTTGCATTTTGTTCCAAGAAAAAATATCTGTCGAAGGGGTAAACCATTTATTAACTGTGCCGGGATCGTTATTTATTGCCTCAAGATATAAAGCTTTATTCACTTCATTATCTTTAACAAACTGATCTAAGTTTGTGATTTTTATATTTTTGTATTTATCTTGAATTTGCTCCGGAAGCTTTCGGTAGGCATCAGCGCTTATCCAGGATTCAATCTCTGTTCCTCCCCAGGAAGAATTGATTATTCCGATAGGTATATTTAGTTCTTTATTTAATTTCCGAGCAAAGAAATATCCTACCGCAGAATAGCTTGCTACGGTCTGGGATGAGCAAACAGTCCAGGTTCCGTTAAAGTCACTTTCCGGTTCGGTATTCATATTTCTGGCTACATTAAAGGCCCTTATTTGAGGATATCCGGCATTCTTTATCTCTTCTTCGTCATTATATACCGAACTCCAACCGTGAACAGGCATTTCCATATTAGACTGACCTGAACAAAACCAGACGTCTCCAATCAATATATTCCGTAAAGAAATACTATTATCCTTTCCTTTTATTTTCAGAATATAAGGCCCCCCGAAAGAAACCTGATCTAAAAATAAAGACCAGTTTCCGTACTTATCGGCTTTTACTTTCTTTATCTGATTAATAAAGCTGATCTCAACCGTTTCGTTTTTATCAGCCCATCCCCATAATTTTATGGGTTTATCTCTTTGTAAGACCATATTGTCTGAAAAGACATGAGGTAATTTGACGGTTGCCTGTAAACTCACTGAGGCTAAATAAATGCAACTTATTAGTATGGTCTTTATATTCACTTTCATCGCAGGTTTAATAGATTATTGGTTTAATAATATTCTTTTTTTATAACAGAGTCCCGAGCTATCAAAAAATAGAGGGCAAACAATCAATTTTGCCACCCTCTATACTTTTATGATATCTGATCCTTGAGTAACCTATTCGGTTATCAGATCTAATTATCTTTCCTCAACAGTTAATACTGCTTTGTCAATACCTGCTGATACGTCTATAACAAACACATAGGTTTTTTCTTCCGTTAATGCTTTGTCGGCAGCAAGAGCGATGTTTCCTTTGTCTACACCATTTACGTCCTGTCCCAGTCCAATACGGACAAGATCACTGTTTACAGTAAGTGTTTCGGGACCAAATGAGGGACTCCAATCCTTTGCAAGGAAGAATACAAAATTGATACTGTTTACCGTGATGGTTTTTCCTGCGACAAAGCTTATCCGGTATTTCCCATTTCCCATAGGAGCCATACAAATTGCTTTAGCAGGATCCCAGCCTGAATTTGCAAAAGACGGTTTACCCTGGCTGTCGCCGATAATCCATATTGTACCTGTTCCACCGGCATCAAGGCCAGCCAGATCATTACCCGACATAACTTCCACTTTAAGATATTTGAGATTAAAATCCGCACTTATACGGTATTTGCCTGAGATAGGATTAAATACAAGTTTATCTCCATCTGTACTGAAAAAGTCTGTATCTATCCACCATTCTTCGAACCCGTCAATACCATCGACCTTTATTTCTTGTCCTTGTGTCAACGACAGGTCTATCTTAAAGTTATCATTATCTATCCGTTCCATTACAGTCCCGTTTATTGCATATGCTATTATAAACGGTGATGCCGAATAATCGAATGTATTGAATGAGATAGTGTATTCGCCGGAAGTAAGATTTGAAAATGTAATATCGTTTGTAGAGCCTTGTGAAATAGCATTATCTTCCCAGCCAAAAGTCATCTCATTCCCAATTGATGTAACAGTCGGGCTTTTGATATATCCCTTTATTTTTTGAGGAAGTGTTTCGGTCAGTTCGTAACTATATCCGCTTGTATGTTCCATTCTATACTCCTTATCAGCAGTTACAAATATTAAGTAAGGATATACGGGACGCGTTACGGGAAGGTCGTATGTTTTACTGTTTACAGTAAAATTAATATTTTGTAAAATAAACTCCAGCTTAAGAGTTCCATTCGGTATATCTTTAAGAAACGGGATATAAACCTTACCGTTGTATTCACCTTCTGTCTTAGTCCTGAGGACAACTTCTGATACCATTTCCTCGCCATAATATACTCTGGCTTTTAGTGTGGAAAGAGGTACCTCGTCAGAAACATTAATTTTGAAAGGCAGGCTATCGCCAAACATGGCGCTGCTAAACTCCGATTTAATATCCATAACCGGATTTCCTGGATTTTTTTCATCATCATCTGAACACGAAGTCCATAATATGGTTGAGAATAATGATAATAAGATATATTTAGATAATTTCATAATCTATAGATTTATTTATTAGACCATCGGTAAGAAACAACTGCTTTTGCGGGTACTTCATGCACAAAACTCCTTACCCCATCGTACAGGTTTATCCTTTTAGAGGTAGCAGACTTGTTTAGTATAATAAAAGCATAGCTGTCATCTGGATTTTTAAATGCTGAATAAATTAATTCACTGTCGGTATAACCCGATGTGCCGATACGAACAGCGCCATATTTCACAACAGAAGATAAATGCCCTACAATAAAGTAATGAGAATTGCGTGTAATGGATTTATAATCGGATTTGTTAATATCCACAGCTCCATAGCACACATCACATCCTCCGGGACGGAAAGGTCCTCTTTCTGAATCTAACATCAGATTCCATACTATGACGCCTTTACACCAGTTATTTACTGTCCCTAGCGCTATTTCTTCCATATCTTCGATCAATCGTTTTTCGAAATTACGGCCATCATTCCATGTCCCTATGGAAGTTTCCGTAAACACAAGTTCTTTCTCCGGGTTTGCATTGTGGATCGTCAGCAGTTCTGCCTTATCGCCACCATAGTTATGGTATGCAGCTCCGGCAACGTATTTTGCTGTTTCTGCATCTTTATATATTTTCAACGGATATTGCCCCTGATCTTTAGTGTCCTCCTTATTGCTATCATAGTCGTAGTTATGATCATACAAATAGATTTTTGTAGTCAGACCCGCTTCTTTAAATTTAGGACCTAGAGCATCTCTCACAAATATATTCTGTTCTTCACAACCCATAAACATCGACGCCGAGTTCCCTCTGTTCAGAGGTTCATTCTGAGGAGTAATAGAATATATATTAATGCCGTTGGCTTTCATCGCTTCAATCCACCGGACAAAGTATGCAGCATAATCCTGATAGTATACAGGGTTTAGTTGTCCGCTTGTCCACGATTCGTAAGGTTTTAATTCTTTTAAATTATTAACCTTCATCCATAATGGCGGAGTCCATGGAGACCCCATTATTCTCAGATTAGGGTTGATTGCCAGAATCTCTTTCAAGGCAGGAATTACATATTTGAGCTCCTCATCCTGCAAAGCAAAGTTTTCAATGCCTTTTTTGTCGCAGCAAGTATATTCGCTAAGAGAAAAGTCAGAACAACCGATAGAGATTCTTACGTAATTCTGCCCCATACCTTCCGATTCGGAGAAAGTTTCTTTCAGGAACTTACTTCTGTCTTCCTGCGACATCTTAAGCAGATTATAGGCTGTCGAGCCGGTAATAGCAGCCCCAAAGCCGTCCATCGATTGGAACTGCTCCGCAGGATTAAGCGTTATCGTAAGAGGTGACATATTGTCAGCAGTACTGCTAAAGGCTATTTCCTGTTTTGCAAACTCTGCAGACCGTGTGCCGGTAGTAACATAAGCCGTTACAGTATCTCGATTTATATTATCACCTTTCTCATCCGTCTTTTTATCTCTATCACTACTGCACGAGATTAAGGACACAGTTAATAATATTAATGCCGGTATATTTTTAAATTTATTCATGTTTCCTGTTTAATATTTTAGTATCCTTCGTTTTGAACAATATTCGGGTTATTATCAATCACCGACAGCGGTATAGGTAATCTGTAAGATGCCTGGGAGAAGTTCCATTTAACAGGAACCCTTCCGCTATCCTTTGCATATACGGCATTCATTACTTTTTCGACCAAATCCAGCCGAACCAACTCGAACCAGCGTTCTCCTTCAAAAGCCAACTCCATCCGGCGCTCTTTCATCAGCGCATCAAAAAGGCTTTCCTTATTTGCTTTAATATTAGCCGGCAAACCCTGTAATCCGGCCCTCGATCTTATTCTGTCTATTATGCTCGCAGCAGCATTAAGATCGGGAGAAGATTTCATTAACAATGCTTCAGCTTTGAGTAACATGAGTTCCGCGTAACGTAAGTAAATAATACTGCTTTGCGATGAGCGGCATTTATACATAAATGGATAATTATCATTCGGATAATAAAGTGACCATCCACATTCGTAATAAACGATAGATTCCTCGTAACGCTTTGTATCCCCCTCTGTTTCATACAGTTTTATAAGGTCTCGTGATGGAGTCACCCATTTGTTCCAAGAGAAGTTAGCATCCCAATTCAACAAATCGCGGCCAAACATCATATAACACCAGTTGCCATTGCCTGCCACAAAATGAGCTTCGAGTATAGACTCTTTGGTATTACGCGCTTTAATGTCTGTTACTTTGTCATTCATACCGAAAAGCAGTGTAAAATCGTCAACTAGGTCTACGCCATCGGCTGCCACCTCGTCACAATATTTTACAACCTTATCATAGTCTCTTATCGGCTTCTCGGCATAAACTTTAGCCAGCAGTGCGCGGGCTACAGTTTTGCTCATCAATGTTTTGTCTGAAGGATTAATGTCGGGAGCATGCTGGATAGCAAACAGCAGGTCTGATTCCAACTGCTTATATACATCTATTTCCGGTGTTTGGGAAGGAAAATAGAGCGGATATATTTCATCGAAGTTTTCACTTGTAATATTGGGAGCAATCACTGTTACCAATGGTATATTCCCCCAAAGGCGCGCCATATCAAATAAAATTAACGACCGGAATATCATCCCTTGTGCCTGGTATCTTTTTATTTCGGTATCACTTAATGAGTTATCGGCCACACTGTCGGCGTATATAATCAGTTTGTTTGCCATCCCGACCTGACTCAGATAACGATTCCAATCCCTTTCCAATACAGTGTTTGTCCCATCAATGGAATTGTCTTCGAAAGGTCCTACCTCAGCATTGAATGCACCGGCATAAGCATTATCGGCATGGCTTTCGGCTATTAGTGTCGCATCGATGTACCAATCTTGATTCCTAAGCTCCGTGTATAGGACCTGCAATTGAGTTTCTACTGCTGCTTTGTCCTTGAATACCACTTCCTGTCCATCTTCGCTATATCCCTCCGTTACATCCGAATAGTCTGATATAGGATCATAGTCGAGGGAGCATGATACGGTTGCAAAAATCAGGATTACACCCAATACAGACCTTACTATATTTTTAAGTTTCATATTGCTTTTAATTTATTTTGTTAAAATTCTAAATTAACACCAAATACATACGATTTGCTATGAGGGTAAGTGCCCCAGTCTATGCCTTGCACAGCTCCACTGTTTCCCCATTGGTTCACTTCGGGGTCCATCCCTGAGTAATTTGTCCAAGTCAGCAGGTTGTTAGCCGTAAAGTAAGGTTGTAAACGACTGATACCTATCTTTTTTAAAAATTTATTTTTTACATTGTACGACAGCGAAAGACTCTTCACTCGCAGATAGCTTCCGTCTTCGACGAAGTAAGTAGAGTTCTTCATAACAAATCTGGCTTTAGGCATATTGGTTATCTGTCCCGGAATTTTCCATCTATTAAGCACAGCTGTTGTCTGATTCTTATCATCATACATACCCTCGGTCTCCATACGGGATGCATTGAATATATCATTGCCATACGATCCTTGCAGAAAAACACTCAGGTTAATATTTTTCCAAGAAAAAGTATTTGTCAAGCCAAAAGTAAAATCAGGATTCGAATCACCAATAAAGGTTTGATCACCATCATTTCCATTTAGTCCATTTTTATCCAAATCACGGTATATAAGTTCTCCGGTTTCAGGATCTACTCCATCGCTTATGAAGCCAAAAAAACTACCTAATGGTCTGCCGGGTTGATTGCGTACAACTGTGGCATTTACAACGTCATTGGTCCGCCCATCTACATAGATTAATGTATGCGTCAACTTAGTCATTTTATTTTTGTTAAATGATATATTAAAATCGGTATCCCACGAGAACTTACCCTGTATATTCTTTGAACTTATGGCTACTTCAAAACCCTTATTCTTCATCTCGCCCTCGTTACGTTGGGTTGTTCCGATAGAACTTGCTCCGGTGCTGGGCATGGTTACGTTCATCAGCATATCGGTTGTTTTTTTATAATAGTAGTCCAGGGTGATATTCAATCTGTTTTTGAGTATGATAAAGTCAACTCCGACATTTGTTTGTGTTGTTGTTTCCCATTTCAGGTCGTTCGTTCTCAGATTGGCTTGAACAAGAGTTGGCACCGCATCTTGATTGCCCGCTTCAAACCACGGCAGACGCTGTATATTGTATCGTTGGAGATAAGCATAATCATGAATACCCGACTGGTTCCCTGTCTTACCCCAACCCGCACGAATTTTCAGGTCGTCTATCCATGTCAAGTTTTCCATGAATTTCTCGGAAGAGATTCTCCATGCAGCCGACATGGAAGGGAAAGTTCCCCAGCGGTTATCCGGATGTAATCGGGACGAACCATCCTGGCGTATATTTATAGTAAATAAATATTTACTGTCATAATTATATGCCGCACGGCCAAAGTATGACATGATACCCCATTCAGAACCGGCACTTCCGGTGTTGTTCCAGTCTATTTTATTAGCGGCATTCAGCGTCTGAATATTATCACCCGGCCGGAAGTTAGTTCCGTTGATCCAGCTATTCGTATATTTCGAATCGGTAAACGATGTACCAAGCATAACTTCAAGATTATGTTGCTTAAATTGCTTCTTGAATGTAGCTACATTATCGAATGTAAGTACGGTATTTTTGTTTCTCTCGTCCTTGCCTATACCAAAATGCTGACGTCCCCAGCTTGTAGCTACCGGATCGAGGAATGAGGTAGTTAATCCGTTTCTTCTGTCCATGCTGAATGTTGATTTAATGTTCAATTCGGGCATGAGTGTTATAAGTGCGCTACCCGAAAGGATAAGGCGGTCTTCACGCTGTTTATCGTTCTTGCTACGCGCCATATTTTCCAGAGGATGAGTTATGTTCGCACCATTAAAGTTATCGTAGTATTGGCCGGGATTCTTTGGATCCCATATAGGAGCATATGTAGGTGTATTGATCACCGAAAGCACAACCCCTCCGCGATTCGATCCCTGCCCGGTTATCAAGTCGTTCCTGCTTCTATCTGAGTAGGATGCGCTGGCTGTTATTTTCAGCCATTTACGTACATCGTTTTCAATATTTGCCCTGACATTGTAACGTTTATGAAATGCAGCATTTAGCGTTCCTTTCTCATCTAAGTAACCTGCGGACAGAAAGTATTTCAACCTCTCTGTTCCATCTGAGATAGAGACCTGATAATTTTGGGTCTGGCCGGTCTGGTATGCTTCGTCAAACCAGTTGGTTTGATCAGTTAATCCATCAGGAAGAATTTTTCCTAATTCCCTTTGCAGTTCAACATATTGGGTTGTATTTAGCACATCTATGTTGTTAATTACTTTGTTTAAACCATACTGAACATTCAGTGTTACTTTTGCTTCTCCTCTCTGACCACTTTTGGTGGTTATCAGTACGACTCCATTAGCGGCGCGTGAACCGTAGATTGCTGCCGCTGAAGCATCTTTCATTATCTGCATACTGGCAATGTCATTCGGCGCCAGAAAATCGATCTTATCTACAGGCACGCCATCCACAACATATAAAGGGTCATTGCTCCCTTTGAAAGAAGTTGTTCCACGTACCCGTATAGACAGTTCCCCACCTGGCGCTCCATTGGGTTGAATTACGGAGACACCCGCTACTTTGCCCTGAATGGCTTGTCCGGTAGAAACTATCGGCCGCTGATCTATATCTTTGGTGGATACTGTAGAAATAGCAGTTGTAACGTCCTTTCGTTTGGCTGTGCCATAACCAATTACAACTACTTCATCTAATAATTCGTCGGATTCATTTAATTTGATGTTAATATTACTAGAATTAGCGGTGATTTCTACAGATTGGTATCCCACATAAGAAACCATTAAAACAGTTCCTTGTTTTACATTCAGGCTAAAAGCGCCATCATTATCTGTTATTGTGCCATTACCCGGGGAATTTTTTGGAACAACTGAAACTCCGATAAGAGTCTCACCTGTTTTCGCATCTGTTATTGTTCCTTTTACAAAAATAGTTTCCTGACTATAGGCTGGAATAGTTAGTAATACTGTTAATAACAGCATACATAACTTGAAGATTAATTGCTTTCTGAAGAGATGCTTCATAAATACATGATATTAAATTTAAGAAATATGTTGACAGAATAATAACGCATATCAGTTTCTATAATTGAATCACTAATAGGGCATATTATTCAATTCTCAAATGTATCGCGTTCTTTATAAACTTTTTTACTGAGGTGTAAAAAGGTATTGACCTAAAAATGTAATAATTTGGTATACAGATATATATTATTTATATTTCTTCAAAAAAAGTATTAAGAATGTATTGAGAAACTGTTTAAATTTTATACGAATATTTTATTATAATACTATCTTCGTTCATTTTCAGCCTCTTTTTATCTGAAAATAGTTCTGAAAATAAGAACGAATAAAATTTAAACAGTTTCTGAGTATTCTTATTTATTTAGCTTAATTGATCCTATTTTTTTTACTATTTCTTCAAATTCATCCCGTGATCCGGCTGCTTTGTTTCTAACTTTGGTACGATAGTTATATACGGTTTGTAGAGAATATCGCAAGAAATTCGCTATTTTTATACTGTCTGTAATACCAAGCCGTATTAGTGCAAAAATTCTCAGTTCGGTATTTAGCAGCTCGCCAGGTTTAGGGTATATTTGCTCGTTAGGTATAAGTAAGGCGTTGAATTCCTCGATAAATGTAGGGTAAATATTAAGAAATACAGAATCGAAGTTATGGAATAATTCCTCCAGTTCTGTTTCAACTAATGTTCTTGACTTAATCATTTTCAAGAGTTCTTCCAGTTGGTTGTTTTTGGCCTTAGTATTTAAATTTTTTCTATAGATTTCTAATTTATCAATGTATTCCGAGCATTGATCAAAGAAACGGGCTATATACTCCTCTTTAACAAGATTGGCTTCTTCCAGGCTATTGTTTGTATCCTGTAAATCCTGATTGAGTTTTACAAGCTCGAGATTTGTCCTGTATAATTGCTTCCGGACTTGTAAGAGCTTTTTCATTTGTTTGTATATGAAAATTATTCCCAGAAGCAGAGCCAATGATAATACACTTATAAGAATCAGGTATGTTTTAAATTTTTCTTTTTGTATATTCTCTTTTTTTAAATACATCGAATTGATTATTGAATAAAACTCCGAACTTTCGATAGTCCGATATCTTACATTACAGAAAATAGCATCTTCTATTGCCGATTGAATGAAACGATATGCTTTATCTATATCATCCAGCTCGTAATAAGTCAATGCCAAGTTCTGGAAAGAAGCATTATCCTTTATACAATTTGTTATGTCAGATATAGCAGATATAGAGAAATATTTTTTTTGTAATTCCTGATTATTCTGCTTTTTGTATGCATAACCCAGAAAGTATGCAATCATAGCCCGGTTAGGGTCATCGTCAGTAGTTCTGTCTAATAACTCTTTAAAGAGTTCGGTTGCTTTTTCTTCCCTTAGATCATATAACTCTTTTATCGCATATTCCATCTGGTATTCCAAAGACTTAGGATCTAATACCAAAAGCAGGGAATCTCTATAGCCACTGCTCAGGCGATAGTATTTTTCTTCATTATTACTCAAGGCATAATGTGAGTAAAAAGAATCGTAAGCTCTGTAATATTCGGGAACCAAGTTTGATGGTATTTTTTCTTTTTTAATCTTATCCAAAATATTTTTAGCTTCAATATACATTCCTCTTGTTGAATATAGCCATGATAACTGGAGTTCTGTTTTGTACTGAAGTTCTGAACTCCCGATTTCTTTAGCAACCTCCCTATTCTTTAGTATATAGTGTACAGCGGAGTCTGTTTTAAACTTCTTATATTCTAAATAAAGTTCTTGATAAATGTCATATAATTGTATTAAAGACAGGTCCTGACGAGCTAAAAATTGTTTTAAGCCCAGTATTCGCAGTTCTTTCTCCTTGACATACAGCCCTTTTTTAGACATAACCTCATCCAATCGAGTCGTTATAGAATCTTTTGATCCGGCAAAAGATGAAATATAAAAAGTTAACAGGAAAAAAAATAAAATTTTTTTCATAGTAGTGCTCTTAAGTTGACTCTATTATATGGTTATTCTAATGGTAAAAGAATACTAATATAACTCGTGGTGCATTTAGGTGAATAAAAAGAAGTTGCTCATTATCAATTAAATAGTTATATTTAATTGTCTGACAAACGATTAAGCACATGAACAACTTCAGCGCAAATTACGAAAAAATATTGAAAACATTACAATTAAGTAATTTAAAATATTTATTGTCACATTATTATCTAAATGACTAATTTTATCTGTATTTATCTCATAATAAATATCTTATGAGATTCGTAAGATTATCGGAAGAAGAAAAGTCGGAACTGGAAAAATTATATAAGACCAATTCTAATTCAGTCATTCGTAATCGTTGTTTAAGTTTACTTTATTCTAATGAACAACGTTCTATCAAAGAAGTCAGCCAATTAGTTCGTATTTTCCGTCACAATCTGGAACGCCTGTTTGATTCATGGGAATCAGTGCAGGATAAGTATAAAACCCTATCCATATCTGCTGGTCGTGGCGCTAAAGTCAAACTTGCCCCAGTCAAAGATTTGCTTCCCGATTTGGTGAAAGAACACAGCCGAAATCTAAATCCAATCCTAAAAAACTTGAATCCAAACACAATATCCGAGTCTGTAAATTAACCTTACAGAATTTTTTAAAAGACCTTTGGATATAGCCGGAGAAGAGCCCGACAATCCTTAAAGCCTTTTCGTAATCAACAACTTTTTGACGAAAAATCCGATGAAATAGAGTCTCTTATAGATTTACACAAAACAGGGTTTATCGATTTATACTTTGGTGATGAATCTCATTTTGGTCTCACTCCAAATGTGCCTTACGCTTGGCAACACAAAGACAATCAAATACTTCTCCCTTGTCGAAAATCCATCCAATTAACTGTTTTTTGTTTACTGACAATAGATTCCAAGATAAAGTACCATATTCTCGAAGGTAATATGAAATCCAATGACCTGATAACCTATCTGGATAGCTTTTGCAAATATATTACCAAAAGAACTGTCATCGTATTGGACAATGCACCTATACACAGAAGCAAATTATTCAAATCCGAGATCAGAGAATGGCAGAAACAAGATCTATATATCTTTTTCTTGCCACCCTATTCTCCTGAACTTAATAAAATTGAAATACTTTGGAGATTTTTTAATCTGTCTATTTTCTTTAGTCAGAATAGTAATAGAATCTCCATCTGTTATTTTTACAACTTTACCTTTTATTGTTGCTGAGCCTAGAGAGATGGAAAACAATAATGAAAAAGTAAATAGGATGTATCTTATCATAAAACAAAAATACGAAAATAATATACCCTTTCAATACTTATAAGACTATAAAAGATTAAAAAGCATGCTAAATTTCTTAAGGGTAAATATCTTTCAGGAAAAATCTTGTATATTTGCTAATTATATAGCAACATAGGGGTATCGGATAATAAATTGAACACAAATGAATGTAAATAGATATATATTAATAATTCTTCTTATTCTTCCTGTCTTAGCTGTAGCACAAAAAATAGGAGAGAAAAGGTATCGGGTCACTACAGGAGATACAACTAAAATAGTAAGTCGCTTAAATACAGGATTAACCGGGCCTGAATTCGAGTTTCTATTTAGCGCCAAAGGAAAAGTAGTAGATTCTCTTTATAATGAAATTCAGCCGAATCTGACATCGCTTCAAGCGGTTAGGGAGGTAAATGATATATTGAAAGAAATAGAACGTGACCAGGCTATCCTCAAGGCCGGGAATACAAGTTTGAGTTATCGTTTGTCGACAGAATATATTACAGCTAATAAGAAGGAAAAGAGTGCCAGGGCATATGCTGATAGTCTCTTGCTGGAACAAAAAAGAATGTCTGAAAATGAACTGATCTCGAAATATCTGACGTATGGAGATAAACCTTCGTATTTCGTAAATGGCACACCCGTAAATCCGGAAATAGCCAATTTCCTTTTGCCGGGAGATGTAATAAGTCGGGATTTGAAAACAAATACACCTAATCCGAATGGTGAAATATGGCTTGTTTTGACAGAAAAGGCAGTAAACAGGCTAAAATTACCGGCCGGAGATATGTACGATTCGGATTATAATACACCGGCATATAATTTAAAAAACACGGATAACTCCAAAAAAGACCAGAATAAGGCGAAGCCTTCTCAACCGGTAATAAAGAATAATTCACAAGAAATTCCGCCTCAACCGAAAGTTGACACAGCTCCGGCTCAATCACAAGGTGAACGCAGAACAATTGTGCGGTCGAGGTCTATAAATAATGAGCCCGTGGAGGTGAAGAACAATTAAAGACCTTTGTTATACATTAGTCTTGTCCGGATAAAATATCCTCAATTATTATAGGAAAGTGCGTGTACTCAAGTGCATGCACTTTTTTTGCAACATCCTCAAATGTATCATTTGGCAAAACCGGACATTTTGCTTGAAATATGATGTCGCCTTCGTCATAGTTTTCATTTATATAATGAATAGTTATGCCCGACTCAGACTCTTTAGACTCGACCACAGCTTTATGCACTTTATCCCCGTACATCCCTTTTCCTCCAAATTTTGGCAGTAGAGCCGGATGGATATTGACTATTTTGTATGGAAAGGCTTTTAATAAATTGTCGGGGACTTTTAACAAAAAACCGGCCAAAACGATGAAGTCTATATTTTTTGATTTTAGGAAATTGACAACCTTATCGGTCGTATCAAAGTCATTTTTGGAAAAAGTGACAGCTTCTATTTCCAGCTTTTTTGCCCGTTCGAGCACAAAGGCATCTTTTTTGTTCGAAACTATAAGGGATATTTCTACCGTTTTACTGTTTTTGAAATGATTGGCAATATTTTCGGCGTTAGTACCTGATCCGGAAGCAAAAATGGCGATTTTATGCATAAACATTTTTTATATATAATGCACATAAATAAAAGTAATGTGCAATTTTTAACTATTTTATCCGCAAAATATTTGTTTCGTATGTATAAAAAACTGTTACTTTGCACCGACAAAATTAAAAAATAAAAATTTATTATTAATCAAAACTAAAAATTATGTCGGAAGTAGCATCAAAAGTGAAAGCAATAATCGTTGATAAGTTAGGCGTGGAAGAGTCTGAAGTTACTGAAACTGCTAGCTTTACAAATGATCTTGGAGCAGATTCACTTGACACAGTGGAATTAATCATGGAATTTGAAAAGGAATTCGGCATTTCTATTCCAGATGATCAAACTGAAAAAATCGCTACAGTAGGAGACGCTGTTTCTTACATTGAAGCAAATGCAAAATAATCTTTTTTCCAATATTTACTTATGGAATTAAAAAGAGTAGTAGTAACAGGTCTAGGCTCGGTAACTCCGCTAGGTAATAATGTCGCTGCAACATGGGACAATGCCTTAAAAGGAGTGAGTGGGGCTGGACCTATTACTCATTTCGATGCCTCTAAATTTAAAACACAATTTGCGTGTGAAGTAAAAGATTTCGATCCTTCAGTTCATTTGGACAGGAAAGAAATCCGCAAATGTGACAGATATACATTATTGGCTGTAGCTTCTTCGGAAGAGGCCATTGCAGATTCAAAGCTTGATTTTGAAAAAGAAAACTGCGACAGGATAGGAGTGATTATGTCGGCCGGTATAGGTGGCATCAAGACCTTTGAAGAAGAGGTCAGCTATTACTATACACACGAAGATATGGGCCCGAAATTCAATCCGTTCTTTATCCCTAAAATGATTTCGGATATAGCGGCAGGGATGATTTCCATCCGTCATGGATTGAGAGGTCCTAACTTTGGTACAGTATCGGCTTGTGCTTCATCTACACATAGCGCTATTATGGCTTTCGATCAGATTCGTCTGGGTAAGGCGGATATTATGGTAGCGGGAGGTGCGGAGGCAGCGATTACGCCGGCAGGTGTTGGAGGTTTCAATGCGATGACAGCTTTGTCTACACGAAACGATTCACCTCAAACCGCGTCTCGTCCGTTCAGTGCCAGTCGCGACGGATTCGTTATCGGAGAAGGTTCTGCTTGTCTTATATTCGAAGAGTTAGAGCATGCGTTGGCTCGTGGAGCTAAAATATATGCCGAAGTAGTCGGTGGTGGTATGTCGGCTGATGCCTATCACTTGACAGCATCCCATCCGGAAGGTTTAGGTGCAAAGCTTGTGATGAGAAATGCTTTGGAAGACGCGCATATGAACCCTACCGAGATGGATTATGTCAACGTACATGGAACGTCAACTCCGGTAGGAGATCCTTCTGAAATAAAGGCAATAAAAGAGGTCTTTGGCGAACATGCTTACAACTTGAATATTAGTTCAACCAAATCGATGACAGGGCACCTACTTGGTGCTGCCGGAGCTATGGAAGCTTTGTTCTGCGTATTGGCAGTACAAAATGACATTGTCCCTCCTACAATTAACTTTGAAGGTGATGAAGACCCGGAAATCGATTACAAGTTGAATCTTACATTCAATAAGGCTCAGAAGAGAACTGTTAATGTAGCACTATCTAACACATTTGGCTTCGGTGGACATAACGCTTGTATTATAGTGAAGAAGTTTAAGAAATAGAAACACTGTGCTTAGAAAAATATATCGAAGTATAAGGCTTCTTCCTAAAAGAGGGAAGGAGCCTTATGCATCTTTCCATGAAATATTAGGCTTTTATCCGTATAATATAACATTGTACAAACAGGCCTTTTTACACAAATCCTCTTCGATAAAACTGAAAGACGGCCGATGGATCAATAATGAACGTTTGGAGTTTCTTGGAGATGCCATTCTGGATGCCATAGTAGCTGATATTGTATTCAAACAGTTTGAGTATAAGAAAGAAGGCTTTTTGACGAACATGCGTTCTAAGATAGTACAGAGAGAAACTCTTAATAAACTGGCCTTGGACTTGGGTATTGACAAGTTCATAAAATCATCCACACGTAGCACAGCCCATAATACGCATATGTATGGCAATGCTTTAGAGGCGCTTATCGGGGCTATTTATCTTGACCAGGGATATCGTGTGGCTAAGAAATTTGTTTTTGAAAGATTGATACAAAGGCATCTGAATATAGATACCGTTGCCGAAATTGAGGCAAACTATAAATCCAGGCTAATAGAGTGGAGCCAGAAGCAAAAAATATCCGTCAGTTTCGACTTAATAGATAGTTATGTGGATGAAGACAACACCCCGATCTTCAAGACTGCAGTCATTATAATGGGGTTACAAGCCGGTTTAGGAACGGGTTATTCAAAAAAAGAATCTCAACAAAAAGCTGCAAAAGAAGCTTATAATAAACTACACCGTAATACCGGCTTCCGCACTCAGATATTTGACCTTCATGGGCAGCAACAACGGCTTCAAAGTGAAACTTACGTAAATATACCTGAAAATAAAGAAGAGGAACCCCAATAAGGGAATCCTCTTATCTATCTTGTCATAGCCCCCCTAAATAATCTTATAACGATTATTTAGAACTACCAGTCAGAATATAAAATTAATCTCTTCTGCCACTCATCGCTATCATTATATAGTAGATGAGTGTTGCTAATGATCCTATTGCAGCTATAACGTATGTATATGCAGCCCACTTCAAGGCATCTTTTGCCATACCATGATTACCGGTACCGGTTATTCCCGCAGTGTTCAGCCATGCTAAAGCTCTTTGGCTGGCATTTATTTCTACCGGCAAAGTAATGAAACTGAACAAGGTCGTTACAGCAAATAATGCGATACCGATCCATATAAGAGAAGGAAATGTATTGATCATAAATATTCCGGCAAGAATGACCCACATTACCCATTTAGAGGCAAAGCTGACAACAGGGACAAGGGTCGATCGCATTTTCAATGGTCCATATTCATGAGCATGCTGCACTGCATGTCCGCACTCATGTGCCGCGACAGCGGCAGCAGCAACGCTATTGCTTCCGTAAACTCCTTCACTCAGGTTCACTGTCTTATTAAGGGGATTGTAGTGGTCGGTCAGCATGCCACCGGTAGATATAATTTTGACATCATAGATACCATTGTCATGAAGCATCTTCTCGCCACATCGCGTCCGGTCATACCGCTATCCAAAGGTATTCTTGAGTATTTTTTGAACTTGCTTTGGAGTACCTGCGACACAATCATGCCTCCAACACCAATGACTATAAATAAAATCCAACCAATAAACATAATTATTTCATTTAAGTTAATACAGATAGATGAAACAAAAATAATGCCATTTAGGTTTTATTTAAATGATTATTCGCAAAAATACCCCTTCTTTGATTCGGCAAACTCAACTTTCAAACGCAACCAACTAAAATGATTATTGATAAAACTAAAAAATCGGAGTAACAAACCTCTTATTGCTATCATTATTCCATTGTACTTGATATGTTCGACCACTTATTTGGTCAAATAATAGGAAATTGTACATATTTTTCGTAGGATAAAGAGTAAATCTTCCGTTGATTTCATCTTTTTCTGTCCATACAAGAGAACGAGAATTTAATATTAGTTCACCTTCATAGTCATCGTTTGATATTGTAAAATGTATCTGCCACATTTTCCCATTTCGAGTATCTAATTTAATAAAAGTCCAATAGTTTTCCGTTGGAAATAATTTATAAATAGGTATTTCAAGTTGTAAAATACTATCATGTGCTTCTACGTTCTTATTCGACTTAATACTGTCTTGTTGTGCATGAGAGGGAGAAACAAGTAAAAAAAATAGTAGAATTAGTGTTAAGAATCGTATTCTCATTTCTTCATTGTGTTAGTATTCTGATATTTTGGATTCATCATATTCTATTGCACCCACACCCATAGCCAAACGAATAAGGTCTTTTTTGTCTTCGGGTTTAACATTTTTGCGAAGATTGCCTTGTAACACTTCTATTGGGGCATTCCACCAATCTTCCATTTCGATTTCTTCGGGATTACCGTAATGCATTATTAAATCACACAAACTGTGCCGATCATTCCCGATTTCATTTAATAATTTTTCAATGTTTGCTTTCATTTCTTTCTATATTTTATATGATTGAAAATCAAAAAATTGACCAATATACAGGTATAATTGCGGATAATCATTCTATTTTCTGATTATAGTTTGAGCCCTGTCTGGCCCTAATGAGACAATAGAGATAGGAATACCCAGCTCTTTTTCCAGGAATGCTATATAATCGCCAAACTCCTTCGGAAATTCCTTTTCTTCCTGCATTTTTGTCATATCTGTTTGCCAGCCTTTCATCTCCACATATACAGGCTTGATATTATCGTCTGCCTCGAAAGGGAAATCAGACACTTTTTCGCCATTTATTTCATACGATACACACGCCTTTATTGTTTCAAAAGAATCCAGTACATCACTCTTCATCATAATCAGTTGAGTAACGCCATCCACCATAATCGCATAACGCAAAGCTACAAGGTCAATCCATCCGCAGCGACGAGGCCGTCCTGTTACCGACCCAAATTCAAAGCCATATTCGCGGAGCTTTTTTCCCGTCTGGTCAAAAAGCTCTGTAGGAAACGGACCACTACCTACACGGGTACAATACGCTTTGAATATACCAAATACTTCACCTATTTTGCAAGGGGCGACTCCCAGTCCGGTACATGCTCCTGCCGCAATTGTATTCGAGGAGGTTACGAAAGGATAAGAACCGAAGTCTATATCGAGCATTGTTCCCTGAGCTCCTTCCGCGAGAATTTTTTTTTCTTGTTTTATGGCATTGTTTATATAGTGCTCACTATCGATAAAAGTGAACTCTTTCAGTTTAGCTACACCTGCAAACCATTCTTCCTCTATTCCGGCAAAAGCTGATGTATCGAATCCGTATTGGTTAAGTATTTTCAGATGTTTTTCTGTCGCTAATTTGTATTTTTCATCGAAGTTATGGAGAAGATCTCCTATGCGTAAGCCATTACGGCTAATTTTATCTGTATACGCAGGTCCTATGCCTTTGCCTGTAGTTCCTATCTTGGAATCGCCTTTTGATGCTTCATAACAGGCATCTAACAAACGATGGGTAGGAAGTATAAGGTGAGCTTTCTTTGATATAAGCAGTCGATCTCTCAACTTGTGTCCTGACAATTCTAATGCTTCTATTTCTCCTTTAAATAATGCCGGATCAAGAACAACGCCATTTCCTATGATGTTGATTTTGTCACCTTGAAAGATACCCGAAGGAACAGACCGGAGGACATATTTCTTACCTTCAAATTCGAGTGTGTGACCGGCATTAGGGCCACCTTGAAATCTGGCTACAATTTCGTATTTGGGGGTTAATACATCTACAATCTTACCTTTCCCTTCGTCGCCCCATTGCAACCCTAGCAATACATCTACTTTCATTTTTTCTTGTTAATTCGGATATTAGTATTTTCTGTTTTCTTTTTCTTTTTTTCTTCGGCAGCCTTTGCCCGGACGCACTTATTACAGATACCATATATATACATGCTGTAATAACTAACTCTGAAGCGCTGAAGTTTTCTTTGCTGTGTAGCTGTAAAAAGATTCGCGTTTTTATATTCTTTTACTTCTCCACAGCTCAAACAAATCAGATGGTCGTGATTTTCATTCCCATAAGCTCTTTCATATTGTGAGACATTGGCTCCAAACTGGTGTTTCACAACCAATGCGCAATCCAAAAGTAACTCTATCGTATTGTATAGCGTGGCTCTGCTAACCCTGAACCCTGATTCGGTCATGGAATTATAAAGTGATTCCATATCGAAATGCCCTTTCGTAGAATAAATATGTTCCAGAATAGCATATCTTTCAGGTGTCTTACGATGCTTGTGCAGACTTAAATATTCTGTAAACTCGTTTCTGACTTGTTCTTTTAATTTTGAATTATCCATTTATAAAAAATCGGAACGAATAAAATTTAAACAGGTTCTAAACAAAAATACATCTTTTTAAAGAAATAAGATATAGTATCGGGAAGAAAATGACCGTTTGTGTTTAAAAACTTTATAAATGAATGATTTCCTTTCAAAAAAGAATATTAATAAATATTCAGGTTAGTATCATAATTAATTTTATGCACATGATTTTAAGGATTCAAATGAAAAGTATATCTTTGCTTTTCGTTAGTATAGGATGCAGGCTGAATTATAAAACCACAGGCTCGAAACAGCACATTCTGGCATTTTGCTAACCCCGTATCAATAATTAAAAAATTCATAACTCTAAAATTTAGATGGAATATAACACCCAATTAAAAAAACTGGCTCTTCCCGAGTACGGGAGGAATATACAAAATATGGTAGACTATTGTCTTACAATATCGAACCGGAATGAACGCAAACGCTGTGCAAATACCATTATTACCATTATGGGGAACATGTTTCCGCATTTGCGCGATGTAAACGATTTCAAACATATATTGTGGGATCATCTGGCTATCATGTCCGATTTTAAACTTGACATTGATTATCCTTACGAAGTTCTCAAAAAAGAAGATTTATATTTAAAGCCCCAAAAAATAGAATATAGCCGCCCTGACATGGAGTATCGCCATTATGGTAAAACTCTCGAAAAAATGATCAAATTAGCGACTACCGTCGAAGATTCGAAAGAAAAGGAACAGTTTATTTTGCTTGTTGCCACTCATATGAAAAAATCATACATACAATGGAATAAGGAAGTGGACGACCAGAAAATATTCATCGACATGTATGAATTGTCGAAAGGCAAAATAGATATTCGCAACTCGGATATTAAACTGCCCGAAATGAAAGACCTGGGACAACGAAATAATAACAATAATACAGGTAAAAAGAATCAGCAAAAGAAAAAATAACGGATGATAAAAGAAAGCGAAGTGTTTAAAATCGGGAAGCTGACCAAACCTCACGGAATAAAAGGTGAAATAAGCTTCGCTTTCGAAAATGATGTATTCGACCGGGTAGACTGCCCTTATCTGATATGCGACATTGATGGCATATTAGTGCCTTTCTTCATCGAAGAATATCGTTTCAAAGGAAAAGAAACTGCCTTAATTCTGTTCGAAGATATTGACAATGAAGACAAAGCTCAGCGTTTGGCTGGTCTCGATATATATTTTCCCCGCAAATTCTATGAAGAAGAGGAGGAAAACGACATAGAGTATTCGTGGAATTTCTTTATCGGATTTTCAGTGATAGACAAAGTGCATGGAGCCCTCGGAAAGATTGAAGAGGTAGACGAAAAAACAATCAATACTCTTTTCCTTATCAAGAACGGCACGGAAGAACTAATCATTCCTGCTACAGAAGTCTTTATTGAAAAAATAGATGCAAAAAAGAAAATTATCTATTTAAATCTGCCCGAAGGTTTGATTTGATCTTACCATTTGAAATGAATTCTTCCAATTTTCGTTCATGTAAAAAGACTTAGAAAAATATAAAAAAACAATATATTTTAACAAGTAGTTATTTTTATTCTTACATTTGTACGCTAATTACTACAAGTTTAGCACAACAATATTTTTACGGACAAATTTTAGGTATTATAAAATATGAAAAAGATTGGTTTTATACTATTTGCTTTGGTTCTATCTGCTAATTTTATGCTAGCACAAACAACCACCGTTAATAAAAACGCCCCTAAAGCTGAATTTACAAAAGAAGTTCATGATTTTGGTAAAATAGAAGAAAGCGCCGGTACAGTAAGTACTGAGTTTACGTTCAAAAATGTAGGCAAAGCACCTTTAATTATTCAGCGTGTACAAGCCAGTTGTGGATGTACGACACCTGAATACACAAATGAACCCGTACTTCCGGGAAAGACAGGTACAATTAAAGTGACTTATTCAACAGTGGGACGTCCCGGTGTATTTAACAAGGATGTAACTATATTCACAAATGTACCCGATGCTATATATAAAGTAAATATTAAAGGGGAAGTAATCCGTAAAAAATAATTGATACGACGACAATCATAATAAAAGAGGATATATCATTGCGATATATCCTCTTTTATTATGATTAACTAATTGAAAATGATTAGTCTCGTTTCTTTGTCAGTAAGCGTAATCTTCTTATAGCATCATGAACCTTATACGTATCGCTATGATCGAGAGCCAAAACTCTTTCGTAATCATCAACAGCCTCTTCGTAATTCTTTTTCAACTCATAGATGTTTGCTCTCTGCCTATAAAGCCGGACAAATGAAGAATCGATATTCAGCCCTCTATTGCAATCATCTAAGGCCTTATCCAACTCTTTTTGCTTGATGTACAAACCAGCCCTATTCGAGTAAGCATTTATGTTTGTGGTATCCAGATCCAAGACTTTACTATAATCGCTCAACGCTTTAGACGAATCTTTCAACGCCAGATATACATTACCTCTATTATTATATATATCAGCCAGATAAGACGGTTGTTGTTTTACAGCTTTGTTGTAATCATTCAAGGCTTCCTGATACCTGTTTGATTTCTCGTAAATTATCCCTCGATTATAATAAGCATCGGCATAGTTGGTGTCGATCTTAATTGCACGTACATAATCCAATATGGCTAAACTGTCTTTATCCATTGTCTGGTAAATACAGCCTCTATTAAAATAACCTTTTGCATTAGCGGAATCTAAATTTATCGAGATATTACTATATTCCAACGCCTTAGTATAATTCTTTATATGTACAAATTCATTGCTGATGTAATTATTGGCATCTATAAGTAGCATATTTTTCTTACGAAGAGTAATAAGATCTTTATCATCTTCTATTAACCGGACAATAGTTTTAAACGCCCTGATTCGATCGACAGGGATATTTAAACTATCTTCCACACGATTCAATTGACGCCGATATGTTTCAATATGCTGATCCTGCTTCAATTCTTTGTCAAACAGGCCACATGATGCCAATAACGGGCAAAACAATATTGGCACAATAAGACAATACAGTAATGTACTGACATTGACATTTCTTATCATTCGCATAGTTGTTTAAGTCTTAAGACAAAGACAAAGATATAAAAAAATATTATAAAAAAAAGACACCTATCCATCTCAGATAAGTGTCTTTTGAATAGTATTTGTATGAAGTATCAATTATCAATTAGATTCTTTTAGAACCTGTTTAAATTTTATTCGTTCCGATTTTCAGAACTATTTTTAGAATGATTTTTTCTTTTCTGAAGCGCGAATAGCGGGCTATTCAAGCTGAAGAAAGGGAAAAATCAGATAAAAAGAGACTGAAAATGAACGAAAAAAGAGCTATAATAAAATGTTTTGGTAAAATTTAAACAGGCTCTTATATTATATGACGGGTAAAAAACAAAAATGTTACAATATTACGGCATATAATCATCTATTTTATTTTTCGGATCATCTTCAACGTCTGATAAGGGTATTTCTTTTCTCTTGTACCAATCGACATTACGCAAAGCAAACATTACGATGGCCAATGCTATAAATAACCCGACTGCGCCAAATAACAGGGCCATATTTTCCAACTGCAATATGATATACAGGTATATATAAAGTATAGTCAAGAAACCACCCATCATACAAGCCTGTTTTATACTTCTAAACATTGTTGTGGAATAAGATGTGATAAGAGTTACAGTAGCAAATGCCGAGACGAGATAAGCTGGTCCAAAGCCCAAATGCTCCGATATAGCCAGTAATAAGGTATAAAATAATACAAGAGCACAGCTGACAAGTAAATACTGTACCGGATGAATACGCTTACGGCTTAGCAGTTCGACTAAGAAAAATACAACAAATGTGAGTACGATAAATATAATAGCATATTTTACAGACCGCATTGTCATTTGATATTGATCTACGGGATATTTGAACTCTACCCCTAAAGATGCCTGTTTCAAGATGTCATTATTTCCGACCCACATTTGCACATAATTACGGTTGTAATCAAATACATCCCACCGGGCATCAAATCCCTCTTTACCTATGGTTTTCTCTACCGGAAGAAAATCTCCTGAAAAAGAGACAGTTTCCCATGGTGACTTTAAATGAATCTTATTTTGTTTGCCAACAGGAGTAATATATAAGCCCTCACTTCCATTCAACACTAAGTCGAAGCTAAAATCAAATTTAGATACAGAAGAATCGATAGGAACATTGACTGTAAGCCCCGAATCGATAACAGTATTACTCTTAATTCCCGGCTGTATATCAAAATCTTTTCCATTCAGGTTGAATACCATTTTATTTTTTATCCCTTGCAGATATGGTATTCCCAACAAAAAGAAGGCTTCTTCCCACTGGATTTGCTCTTGTTTTATATCCAGTCTATCGAAATTGGGAAGAGAAAAACTGCCTTTTATATGCAGATTCGACTGATAGACAAGAGATTTATACATAGTCCGCTTTCTTGCCTCTGTATTAATATCTCCATCCACACGAAAATCGTCAGGCAAATAATAAGAATAACTAATTTTATTAGCCTCCGTCAGATAAGGTAAGACCAGTACAGGTCCCGTAATACGCTGAACACCGCCCATTTTTTGACTAATCTCGCTCTGTACGGCTTTTTGACTATCTTCCCGCTCTTCTATCAATAATCTGACCATATTAATAGGGAATAGCATTATAACAACCAGAACAGCTACAACAATAACTTTTACCAGAATCGTGTCTGTGTTTACACCAAATTTTGCTTTCATAATGATTAATATATTAAAAGTTCTTTGAATTTCAAAGTATATAAATAAAAAAATTATGCCAAAGGGTTAATTAATTTCTCAAGAGCATCTATATGTTTTTTGAACAATTCATCACCATAGGGAGTTACATCATAGGATGTGTTCGGTTTTCGCCCAATAAATTGCTTCTTAACGTCTATGATTCCTTCTTTTTCGAGAGCTTTCAGATGACTGGCTAAGTTTCCATCGGTCACCTCCAGCAATTCTTTCATAGTATTGAAATCCACACTATCATTTACCATCAATATCGACATAATCCCTAATCGCACACGGCTATCAAAGACTTTATTCAATCCTGAAATAATATCTTTCATAATCAACCGTTTTTAGCAGATTTCATGTCATATTTGTAATAAATTACAATGCCATACACTATATGCAAAACGCCAAAGCCAATAGACCAGAACAACAATCCATTATATATAAATATCCCCGCTATTAAGCCCAATAAGATTTCACATGCCCCAAGTATCCTAATATCGCGATACGTCCGCGATCCGGCATATATGAGCGCCAACCCATAAAATATAAGCATCGAGGGTGCTACCATCCGGATAGCATGCTGATATATCAGGATCACACAAAAGATACCACCGGCTATCATCGGTATCGAAAAATCCTTAACTATTTGTTGTGTAACCGGCATCCACAGTTTGGCCCCGTTCTTCTTAGCCTTTCTCAAGCAAAAGAAAAAGCCGGCGGAAGCTGCTAACACAAGAATGGCAATAGCCAATATAATGAAATCGTATAACAGGTTTCCTGTTATTGAAAATTCATTTTTCAGGATCAAATGCCCTACCCCGGCGCCAACAAGAGCAAAAAGCCCGGCAGATACCCCGGACATACCACTTAGTGACAGAAATTTACTAGACCGCTCCATCATCGAACGGATATGCTTTATATCTTCCAGATTTGTATTCATACTATTCACTTTGAAAAACAAAGTAAATGCAAAAATTTGAATTGTGCAATAATATAAAAAGAAAAAGCCACAAAGCTTCCCCTGTCTTTGTGGCTTTTTCAAAATTACCTAATTAAACTTATCAATTTACTTCACCTGTTTTAGTATGTCCAACCAGGAGTATGTTGCAGGTTTGGATTCATTTCAATTTCTCCGCCTGGGATTGGCCAAATCATCTTATTCCCACTATATACATCAGGCCACCGGAAATTCGCTCCACGTCCGAGAATACCCCAAATTTGCTTGTGCTGCGCTACATCACCTGTCGGCGCTGTATACTTGGATTCTTTGAGCGTCCCCCAGCGCAATTCGTCGAAGTATGCGCCGCCTTCGCCCAACATCTCGCGACGACGTTCGTCGCGCACGTATTTACGGGCCTTGTCTTGATCTGCAAAATTAGCTGATAATGTAGTTATGCCTACACGGTCGCGCACCTGTTTTACTTTTGCCATCGCGCCGCTAAGGTCATTCTGCTCAATCAACGCTTCGGCCCACATCAACAGCACATCGGCATATCGGATGAGCGGATCGTCGATGTCGCCGTATTCGCGAACGAAAGCAGGATTATATCCTTCATATACAAACTTGCGCTGGTGGTACAAATAATTTGGCGTATAATCAGGTTGAAAGTCGCCGATGGCAACCGGCTGTACATTTCCTTGTAGAGTGGCGTTTGCGCAATACGGCCAGCGATAGGTGTAAGTAAATTCCGTGCTGTTAAGCCCTGTACCTCTGAATTGAGAATATGGCGTAATAACATTTTTCTCAAGTCGCGGATCACGGTTGTCGTAAGCAGTGCGTATTCGCGCCTCATTGCCTTCCGGCAAATAAAGCGAAGCTATATGAGAAGGCATAGTAGCAAGCCTTGCTCTTACGACGGCACTAACGGGATAACTTACTGTTGTAACGCCCGTAGTTTCGTTTTTGTTGTAAACTGTAATAATTTGTGACCCGTTTTTCAATGTGTCGCGCAGAAAATATACTTCTCTTTCTGCACGCGACAAAGAAGAGTATCCGGGCAGATAGTCGTCCCAATTGAAAGGCGTACCGTCAGCATTTTCATACAGTTCCACAGCATAAGGCGTTATCTGGTGATCGCCCCAGCAACTACCCTGCGCCGAACGGGTTCCCAGATATTTCTGAGAGATGCTTCCATAACCGCTTGTCGCTACATTTTGCACACTGAATATCATTTCCTCGCAGCGCTCGTTGGCAGCCGTAAACAAGGCTTTGTAATCACCCATGAAAAGCTTGTAACCACATTGGCCGACTTTATCAAAATCAGCGGCGGCTTCAGGCCATTTCTTCTGCTGCATATATACTTTACCACGCAAGGCGTAGGCAGCGCCTTTGGTTACGCGTCCACCTTTGATATCGATATTAGGTAGATTCGGTTCGTTGATACAAGCAGTCAGGTCTTCAAGAATCTTTCCCCATATAAATTCTTCTGTTTCCTGTCCTTTGATACATTCTTCAACCCTGATAGGAACGTCATAATAAGGAACGCCATGCCACAGTTCATTTAAGCGATAGTAGTGGAAAGCCCGCAAAAACCTAGCTTCGGCTACCAGGCACGCTTTCTTTTCTTCTGAACAAGGAGATAGCGCCGGAATATTAGTAATAGCGTCATTAGCGCGATGAATACCTTCGTAGAGACGTTTCCATAAGTTATTTACATTACCGCTCCTCGGGTTTAAGCTGCCACTCAAAAAGTCGGCGACATTATGAGATTCACCTAACGGCCCCAATATTTCATAAGCCCACTGTCCCATACCGTTGCTGTTCTGATCGGAAGCGGTATTAAGGCTGGTTCCATAGATTCCCCAGTTACGCAGATTGGCATAAACACCGTTCATTCCCATATCCGTTAGATTTTCTGTGGTCCACATGGTGCTTGTCGCAACCTGATCATAAGGCGCTGTGTCGAGTATATCCGTACAGGACGCAAATCCGCAGCATAAAGCGACTATGGCTATATATTTTTTCATTTTCATGATCTTTCTGTTTTTTATGTATTAGAATGTTATATTGATACCCCCGGAAATTACCTTAGAGATCGGATAAACATTGACGCTTCCTCCGATTTCAGGATCCATACCCGGATATTTAGTGAAAGTCAACAAGTTTTCGCCACTAACAAACAGACGTAGCTTATTAATATAAAGTTTGGAAGTCATTAATTTAGGAAAAGTGTATCCCAATTGCAAAAATTTAAGCTTAAAATACGATGCGTCATACAGATAAAAATCACTGGCAATATAAGTACCATCACTGCTGTATAACATCCTAGGATCAGATCCATTGATATTATTGTTCGGATCGTTCGGATCGGCTTCGTTATAATAGTAGAACATACTGCGTGCATTGGCAGGCAATACATTTCCCATCGACACATTGGTTTGGTTGATACCTCTTTCGCGCAGGTAATAGTACATGCCGAGATTCCCTGCCCAGGTCATATTCAGGTCGAAACCCTTCCACGAAGCGCTGGCCGTAAATCCGAGCGTATATTTAGGAACATCCGACTTGCCTGTGAAAGCACGGTCGTAGCTGTTGCCATAGTTCTTGTCGCCATTAACATCTGCCATAATCAACTCTCCATAATTCAATCCATTGGCTGTGATTGATGTCCGTCCGTTAAATGAATATCCTGCTGCGATCATATCTTTTACCCACTGCAGGTCTTCCGGTGTACGTATCATGCCGTCGCGAGGCCCGCCGTTAATATTAACCGTGCCGTCGTCATTTTTATAAGCGCCTGTTCCTTTATATACCTGACGCAGGAAATATTCGTTATACATATGGCCTTCGGTAACAATGTTATTGCCACTCATAGATGCCGCTTGCCCTATATTGCTTACATAAGTTCCATTCTCATCAAAACCTTCTTTCATCTTGCCCAGATATTTTACTACCTCATTTTGGTTATAGGCAAAATTGACGGTTGCCGAGTAACTAAAATCGTTGATCTTTTGGCTCCATGTCAGAGCAACTTCTATACCTCGATTTCGCATATCGGCAGTGTTCTTGGTAGGAGCAGTTGCCATACCCATTGTCGCGTAAATGGCTGGTGTAGTCAGAATACCTTCAGTCAATTTATTGTAAAAGTTTACTTCCAGATTTAACCGCTGTTTCAATAATGAAGCATCCAAGCCCACTTCTGAAGAAGTGATATTTTCCCATTGCAATAATGGATTAGCTATTTTTCCCACTACCAAGCCATTAGCAATACTACCACCAATCGAATTATTCTGCTTAGAATAAGTAGCCTGCCAGTCGTAATATCCGGAAGTGGTGTTACCCAATTTACCCCAGGATGCCCGCAGTTTCAAGTTGTCCATAAACGATTTTGTAGACTCCATAAAGCTTTCTTCCGAAATACGCCATCCGGCAGAAACAGAAGGGAACGTACCCCAACGGCTTTCGGATGAAAAACGTGAACTTCCGTCACGGCGGAAATTGGCTTCAAACAGATATTTGCCTTTGTACGCGTAGTTTGCCCGTCCGAAATAGGAAACCATCGCATAATCCCGCTCATAGTCACCACCAATATCCTGCATATCAGAAGCAGTAGTAATGTCATGCATGGACATGTCAAGTAATCCTTTCTTTGTCGCATTGAAACCCTTGTAGTTGTAATACATCTGCTCATACCCTAAGAGGCCGCTAACGCTGTGATCTCCAAAGGTCCTAAAATAGTTCAGCAATAAATTGCTTGTATAACGGTAATCTTCAATCGAATTACGGTAAATAGTTCCGTCCGGTTCTCTGGCGCCTTGGTTTACGACAAGCCCCGTCCGGAAGTTATATCTGTCAATAGTTACCGGATAGCGTTCTTCATTGTATAAACGAGCTTGGTAATTGAATTTAGCATCAGCCGTCAGGCCTTCCAATATATTCACTGATGCAAACCATGAAGTATTGAGGCGATATGTCCGTTGGTTGCCATCGCGGTTGTTGAGCATCATCAATAGATTATTAGTAGTGGAAGGATCGGCAGTCGCCGTTTGTCCGCCATATTTACCATCGTAGTATGGTACAGCGCCTGCCATAACCTGATACAAGTATGTCAGGGCGGTACTTTGATCCCCTACTTGCTTATCTTGCCGCAGAGCAAAGGTTTGTGTTCCTACTTTAAGGAATTTAGTTATCTGGCTTTCCATATTAATACGCATCTGATAGCGGTCGAGACCCGTATTTTGCATAACTCCGGGATTGTTGAAATAACCCAACGAAAGCTGGTAATTGGTATTTGCGCTACCCCCTATAGCCGAAACGTTGTGATTTTGCGAAAAACGGTTTTCAAATGCCACATCAGCCCAATCGGTATTAGGATATGCCAGCCAATTGGCTACGCCATACTTGCTTATTCCGTCAGGATCGTTTTTGGCCGCGCGCCACTCGTCTACTTCATCCTGGGCATAAATAGCCGGCGCGACCGGATTGACCGTTCTATTAGCCAAATTCAACAAGTCCATGTGTTCGGCATAGTCCCAGAGAAACTTATGCTTGGTACTCGGCGATTCAGACGATAAAATACCCGAATAAGTAATTGTCGGTGTAGCATCGCGTTTACCTTTCTTAGTTGTAATCAGTATTACGCCATTAGCTCCGCGCGAACCATAAATAGACGCCGATGCAGCGTCTTTCAGCAATGATATTGTTTCCACATCATTAGGATTCACAGCATCCATGGTGCTTTCAACACCATCCACAACCACCATCGGGCCACGATAATCGCTCGAAAATGTTCCTAATCCGCGAATACGGATATTGGCCCCATCGGAACCGGGATTTCCTGAACTTTGACGAACATTTACTCCGGCCGCCAAACCAGCCAGCGACGCAGAAAGATTTGGGGCAGCCCTGCTTTCTATTTTAGCAGCCCCAATACTGGCCACCGACCCTGTCAAGTTTACCTTCTTCTGGACACCGTAACCTACGACAACAACTTCGTCGAGGTCTGTACTTTGTTCAACAAGTACTATGTCAAGGGTAACATTATTACCGACCTTGTGTTCTTGCGGTATAAATCCCATATAAGATATAACCAGAGTCGCATTACTATTCGGTACATTTATCGAATATTTACCATCTACATCAGTCATTACACCGGTAGTTGTACCTTTAAGTATTATACTAACACCGGGAAGAGGTTCTCCGTCCTTGTCTGTTACTTTTCCTTTTACGGTTATCGACTGCTGATATACTTCATTTACTGTCGCAAATGAATTCACCGGCGCAACCATAAAAAGAAAGAACATGCACATTATAGTGCAAAAAAATCTAATTTTCATTGCTTTCATAGAATTTAAATAATGAGTTAATTAAAAGGTTAATAGGGGTAATTCCAGTCCATCACATTAGTTTATATTATACATTAAACAATAAGAAAAGCCCTGTATTCCGAATAGGTTGAACTATCGGAATACAGGGCTTTGATATTTTATAAATAAAAAAGCACTCCTCAGAATCTTCTCTAATAAAAAGAGAAAATTTTGTATTAGGGAGATATTTTTGTATATTATAACTCTCTCTCTCTCTCTCTCTCTCTCTCTCTCTCTCTAGTAAAATAGAGTTAACTGCCAAATTTTCAAGTGAAAAAATAGCAAAAAAAGCAATATTAGATAGAGAGTATTTCCACATAAGACTAATCTCCTATTTATATATATTAGGATATCTAAAAATTCCTGTACAAATATTGATATTATATAAAAATCAACCGGGGTATTATTGTCCTCAAAGTGGGCTACAATCATTCGGTACACATTTTTACCCCCTTGGTCGGACAATAATACCCCTTGCAGTATAAACTTCAATTTACTTTTGTATCAAGAGTAAATGTATCTTATGGTTAACGGTATCTAATCGCTTAATTTTTTAATAAAAACCCTTATCTTCGGGTATACAATTATACTTGGAAAACAAATTATCTAAAATCAAACAACACTATGAAATCCAATATCCAAAAAATTTTAATTCTAGTCATATGCTTATGCATCAGTACTAGTATTTTTTCACAAAACAAAAAGAATACAGTTCCGGCAAACGACAGAGATTATTGGGTAAGCCAGCTGTATAAAATGTCAGCACCCATACTTAGCAATATGAGTAAAGGTGAATTGAAGAAAAATATGGTTGTAGAATACAGTCCTACATGGGACGGACGCAACAAAAATGTTGCTTATATGGAAGCATTCGGCCGTTTGATAGCCGGCGTTGCGCCCTGGCTCAATCTTGCGGATGATAATACAAACGAAGGCAAACAAAGAAAACAAATACGTGAATGGGCTTTACAAAGCTATGCTAATGCAGTAGACCCCAATAATCCGGATTATCTTTTGTGGAAAGGTTCGAACCAAGTATTAGTAGATGCCGCATATATAGCCAATAGTTTTATCCGTGCGCCGAAAGCTTTATGGGAACCTCTCGATCAGGTAACTAAAGATCGCTATATAAAAGAATTTAAAAGTCTGCGCAAGATAACACCGGCATATAACAATTGGCTGCTTTTCAGAGCTATGATCGAAGCGTTTTTAGTTTCAATAGATGAAGAATATGACGGATATGTGCTGGATGTTGCTATCCGTAAAATAAATGAGTGGTATTTGGGCGACGGATGGTATGCCGACGGACCTGAATATTCACTTGATTACTACAACGGATATGTAATGCACCCAATGTATGTGGAAATAATAGAAGTAATGGAGAACAAGAAGATATATAGCCCTGTGAAATTTGACTTGGCTCTCAGACGTATGCAGCGATATAATCAATTGATAGAACGATTGATTTCACCGGAAGCCTCTTTTCCGGCAGTAGGGCGTTCCATGACTTATCGTATGGGGGCATTCCAAGCTCTGTCGCTATCCGCATGGAAATATGGTCTGCCCAAAACCATGACAAACGGACAGGTGAGAAATGCTCTGACCTCTGTTATGAAAAGATTGTTCTCCAATGAAGACAATTACAACAAAGAAGGATACCTGCAACTCGGATTCGTAGGACACCAACCCAACCTTGCCGATTATTATACGAATGCAGGAAGTTTATATATAACTTCTCTAGTATTTCTCCCTCTGGGATTATCTGCCGACCATGAATTCTGGACTTCTCCCGCCGAAGAGTGGACATCTCAAAAAGCATGGAGTGGCAAGCCATTTTTAAAAGACTATCATGAATCTATAAAACAATAAGCATGAAAAAAGTATTAACATTCTGTTTACTCTTTATATGTCTATCTGTTCACGCGTATAAAGAAAGAGATCTACTCCAGAAGGCTGCCGATCCGGCAAAACTGGAAAATATACTCATAACAGATCAAAAATGGGTACGTTACCCTCGATATACAGACAGAAACGGCTGGAATCAGCTCATGGGTGAAAATAAAAGTTTCTTCATCGGGCAAGGAGAAAAGTTTCTTAACTACGAATGGAAAGTAGTTAAAGCAACCGACTACCTAGAGTTTACCAGAACCGGCAACAGAAGCGACATGGAAAAGATACATAACGGCAGCCTGAATGCTATATCATCTCTATTCATGGCAGAAATGGCCGAGGGAAAAGGCCGGTTTATGGATCAATTATCGAACGGAATCTTCCATACTTGTGAAATGACATCATGGGCTATATCGGCTCACCTGTCTCTACAACGTGTTAAAGGATCGTTCCCAAAGCTCGAAGATCATGTCATTGAACTTGTTTCAGGTGATACAGGAGCAACTTTTTCCTGGATCTATTACTTCCTGAATAAAGAGTTCGACAAGATTAACCCTCTCATTTCAGAACGGTTACATTATGAAATTGAAAATCGCATATTAACACCCTATTTGAACGAAACCCGTTTTTGGTGGATGGCATCCAATGTAACGGCCGATGATGGCTTTGTCAATAACTGGAATCCTTGGTGTAATGCAAACGTACTGCAATGCTTTCTTTTGGTAGAAAAGGATAAGGAACGCCTGCTCAGGGGGGTATATAAGACAATGGTTTCTGTCGATAAATTTATCAATTATAACCATGATGATGGCGCTTGTGAAGAAGGGCCTTCATATTGGGGTCATGCTGCCGGTAAAATGTACGATTATTTACAGGCGCTGTATGATGCCACCGATGGCAAAATATCTATATTCTCAGATCCTGTAATTAAGAATATGGGTGAATATATATCACGGTCATACGTCGGAAACAAATGGGTCGTAAATTTTGCCGATGCCTCAGCAAAAGGAAATTTCGACTATCGATTGATATATCGTTACGGGAATATGGTAAAAAGTACAGAGATGGAACAATTTGCCTCTTATCTGAAAAAGGAATATCCGGGAAAAACAGCTCTGTCACGCGATATGTACAGGACTTTAGCCGATTTATCATCCGAAAAAGAAATAGACAAGTTCAATCCGGTACATATCCCGACGCCTTTCACCTGGTATCCTGATACTGAATTCTGTTATATGAGCGAGGGTAGTTTTTTCTTTGCCGCCAAAGGTGGTTATAATGACGAAAGCCACAATCACAATGACATTGGAACATTTTCATTATATGCAAACAACGAACCTGTTTTAATAGATGCAGGAGTGGGAACATATACACGAAAAACTTTCAGCAGCGAACGGTATACGATATGGACAATGCAAAGCGACTATCATAACCTTCCGCGAATAAATGGATTTTCTCAAAGTTTTGGAAAAAAATATAGAGCCGGAGATCTTAAAGCTGATAAGGACAAAAAGACTTTTTCTTTAGATATTTCACAATCGTATCCCATCGAAGCCGGAATAAACAAATGGATACGCAATTACAAATTATCGAAAAATGGCCTCATAATAGAAGATAGTTTTGACTTAATAAATGCTCAGACAGCAAATCAATTGAACTTTATGACATGGGGAGAAGTAAATATCTCTCAGCCGGGGATAATTACTATCGCCATAAAAAACAAGATATATCAATTACTGTACGACAAAAACAGTTTCGATCCCACATTGGAAAAAATAGAACTGGACGATACCAGGCTCTCGAATGTGTGGGGCAATCAGGTATTTAGAATATCATTGAATGCCAAAAAAACAAGCAACAGGGGAATATATAAAATTATCATTAAATCTTAATAAAAATGAATTTAAGAAGCCTTAAATCACTTTTTCTTGTACTTACTATAATTCCATTGGCAATTGCTTGCCAGAACAAGGAAAAAGAGAATTTCATAAAAGAAAATACCGAATTCGCGACTGCGCAAACGGATAAAATGCTACAATCCGTAGGGGAACCAACAGGCAAAAATTATCCCCGAACCATGAAAAATAACGGTAAGTTGGCTGTAACAAACATGTACGACTGGACTCCGGGATTCTTCCCCGGATCGTTATGGTATCTATACGAATTAACAGGAGAAGATAAATGGAAAGATGAAGCCGAAAAATGGACAGCGTCCTTGGAGCCATTAAAAACATTCACCGGACACCACGACCTAGGTTTTATGATGTACTGTAGTTATGGCAACGCCGAACGACTAGCTCCAAAACCCGAATATAAGGACATACTGATAGAAAGCGCTAATTCGTTATCGACCAGATACAGTGACAAAACAAAAACTATAAAATCGTGGAACTACCGAAAAAGCTGGAACGACACAACCGAGTGGTATTATCCGGTAATTATAGATAACATGATGAATCTAGAAATGCTTTTCTATGCTTCTAAAATAACAGGAGACAAAAAGTATTACGACATAGCTGTAAATCACTCGGAGTCTACTCTTAAAAACCATTTCAGAGAAGATTTCACAACATATCATGTTGTAAATTACGATACTATAACAGGGAAAGTTCTCGATCAGGCAACTTGTCAGGGATACAGCGATAATTCGATGTGGTCGCGCGGACAAGCATGGGCTATATACGGGTTCACGATGGTATACCGTGAAACAAAAGATCAGAAATTTTTGGACGCCGCCATTAAAGCGACAGATGTCTATCTTAAAAACCTGCCGGAAGACCTTGTTCCTCTGTGGGACTTTAATGCAGGACAGGAAGGATATACACCTGAAGGTAAATCTTATGCGGTAGAATTTCCGGGCAAAGATTTAAGAGATGCTTCGGCAGCAGCAATTGTGTGTTCGGCACTCTTCCAATTGGCTGAATATACTAATAATCAATCGTATACCGATTATGCAATAAAAATGCTTCACAATCTGGCTTCACCTGCATACAGAGCGCCATTAGGAGCTAATGCCGACTTCTTGTTGATGCATAGTGTTGGCAGTATACCGCACAAGTCAGAAATAGACAAGCCTCTGGTTTATGCCGACTATTATTTCTTGGAAGCCCTGATCAGATATAAGAATCTCAATAAGAAGTACTAGGTTATGAAACGGAATTTTCTAAAAACCTATATTATCCTTCTTTTAGCCATGTTGTTCTTTAACGAACTCCATGCACAAAAGACAATTACACCCCAAGATATAAATTGGAAAGTGTTTCTAAATCAACATGATTTAGTCTGGAATAAAATAACTCCGGACTACTATGCAGGAGCCATAATGGGAAACGGGCTTTTAGGCAATAGCATCTATAAAGAAGAAGACAGTTATAAGTTCCATATAGGGAGAGTAGATGTAACCGAAGGCAGAATGTCCGCGAATAAGGCACAATACAGCAACCTGTATGACGGAGCCAGACTGCCGATCGGCTATTTTTTGATGAAACCTGTAGGCACAGTCCTCTCCGAAAATATGAGACTCGGTTTGTGGGATGCAACCACAACAGGAACTATCTCAACAGATAAAGGGAAAATATTCTTCAAAAGCTATGTGCATGCAACTAAAGATATTATTGTACTGGAAACAAATACTGAAGGCGAAGAAACAAACTTTCGTTGGGATTGGAAAGCTTTAAAAGCAATCAGCCCCCGCTACGTATTCGGATCGCCGGGCTACCCTCAAACATATGTCGACAACCCCAATCCGGATATTAAGATATATACAGAGGGAAGATACAATTTATCTGTACAAAATCTAAAGGGAGGAAAAACTTATGTCGTAGCTTGGCTAGAGACAAAGAATGGCAACTCGCGACGCATAACGATAACCATCTCTCACGAAAATACAGAAGAACTGGCTATAAGCAAGGCTAAAGAAACTATCGACAGCGCTACAAAGGAGACATCCTCTTCATTGGAGAACAGTCATCAGCAATGGTGGCATGCGTACTATCCTGCCAGCTTTGCTTCCTTTGGGAATGCAAAAATGGAAAGTTTCTATTGGATACAACAATACAAATTGGGTTGCCTGACTCGTCCTGACAAATATATTATAGACCTTCAGGGACCATGGGCAATGGAGAAAACGCCATGGCCTGCAATCTGGATGAACCTTAATGTCCAATTAACCTATTCTCCATTGTTTACGGCCAACCGGGCAGAGATGTCCGAGCCTCTATGGAAATCATTGAATGATAATTTGGAACATCTGTCTGAAAATGTACCGGTTGAAGAATGGAGAAAAGATGCTATAGTCATGGGACGGAGTACGAGTTATCATTTATATTCACGGCTTAACATCAATACCAATAATAAACAGGGGTACGAGGTGGGTAATATGACGTGGATACTGCTTTATTACTATCAATACTGTACATACTTGCAAGATAAGGATGAGCTGCTCAACAGGTTTTATCCTCTTTTAAAGAAAAGTATTGCATACTATGAGCATATAAAGGAAAAGAGAGAAGATGGAAAGTATCATTTACCGGAAACTGCTTCTCCTGAATATAAAACAGCGAAAGACTGTAACTACGACTTGGCTTTACTTCAATGGGGACTGAAAACTTTATTGGACATAAATGAAGCATATAAGCTAAATGACCAAAAAGCTTCTGCTTGGAAAGATTTTAAAGACAATTTGGTAAATTATCCCACTGATTCTGAAAAAGGATTTATGATTGGTGAAGATGTCAACCTAACCAGTTCTCACCGACATTATTCTCATCTGATGATGATTTATCCTCTTTATTTGATCAATTGGGAGCAGCCCGAGAATAGGGCGCTTATTTCTAAAAGCATAGCTCACTGGCAAGGTATGCCTAGCTATCTGCAAGGATATTCATTTACAGGTTCATCGTCTATGTACTCGATGATGGGCGACGGTGAAAGGGCTGTTATCCAATTACAAAAGCTAATTGATAAATATATCCAGCCTAACACTCTGTATAAAGAGACAGGACCTGTCATAGAAACACCTTTAGCAGGAGCGGCATCTTTACAAGATCTCTACCTGCAAGTATGGAATGGCAAAATAAGAATCTTTCCTGCTGTACCGGCGAATTGGCCTCAGGCATCTTTTATAAATTTCAGAACAGAAGGCGCTTTTCTTATAAGTGCATCACGCGAAGGAGGGAAAACAGTATTTATACAGATAAAAAGCGAAAAAGGAGGTTTGTGCCGCATACAAACAGCTATGAATACGGATAATCTCAGTATTTATAAGATAGGCGGTGGCAAAGTTAATTTTTCTGTAATCGACAAGTCGACCGGATTACTCGAAATAAAAACAAAAAAGGGGGATATCGTACAAATAACAGATAAAACATTAGAAACCATATTTCCAAAACCGGTAAAACATCTTAAATCAGAACAGAATGCCTATGGAATAAACTCAAGATAACTTATAAAAATTCAAGATAGACTATGGTTCGCATTTGGTATTCATACCAAATCGATAGAAAAGGAATCGCTCGGGGAAGGCGGTTCCTTTATCTTTCTATATTTTGTTTACTCTTTAGGTTTATTCCTCTTTCTCCAATCCTGAGGCACCATAGCATAGAAGGTTTTAAAACATTTAGTAAAATATTTTGTTGATGAGAAACCAAGTTCGAATGCAATCTCGGAAATATTCATATGACGTTTATTATCCAACATATTGGCCGCCTCTTGTAATTTAAGGTTCAGAGTCAGCTCGTTTGGAGTAAAACCCGTAATTTCTTTTATTTTCATATATAGTTTACTCCGCCCCATACCGAGTTCGATCGCCAGCCTGTTCATATCGAATTCAGGATTATTAAAGTTTTCCCTGATAACCTTTACGGCTCTGTCTATCAGCATTTGATCCTGTTCCGTAAGAGTATCAAACGGCATTACAATCTCTTCCTGATTAGCAAATTTCTTATAAAGGATCAACCGGTTTCTTATCAGGTTATTACAACGCGTAATCAGCATTTTTATATTGAATGGCTTTGTAATATAGGCATCAGCGCCAAACATATAGCCGTCCATAATTTGGCTGTCGGAAGTCTGAGCTGTCAGGAGTACAATCGGAATATGCGCCGTATCAACATTATTTTTCATTTTGTAGCACAGTTCTTTTCCCGAAACTTCCGGCATCATTATATCACTTATAACCAAGTCCGGTTGTATCTTATATACCATATCCAGCCCCTCTTTACCATTTATCGCAGTATATACATTATAATATGGAGCAAATGAGTCTGTAAGCATTTCTAACAATGATTCGTTGTCATCAACCAATAATATCACAGGTTTTTCCCCGTCTATCGTGATACTTTCCTCAATCAAAACATCATCTTCTCCCTCATAAACGGGCATATCTATAGCCTTTACATCTTTATTCGCATTATTATGATCAAGTTCTTCCTCCGAAAAATGGGATGTCCCTAATTTAAGAGCGATAGTGAAAACACTTCCCTCATTCACCATACTTTCTACCGAAATATCTCCTTTATGGCTATTGACAATCTCTTTGGTAAGAGCAAGGCCGATACCTGTACCTAATGTAAGCCCTGAAGATCTGTATTCCAATTGATAAAACCGTTCAAATACTTTATTCAATGATTCCGGAGGAATACCGATTCCGTCGTCTATTATCTGAATAAGAACAGCTGTCTTCTGTAATTTGACTTTTAATGTAATTTCTCCTCCGGGAGAAGTATATTTGAAGGCATTTGAAAGAAGGTTATAGATTGCTTTTTGAAAATGTACCGGATCTATATAAATATGAATTTCTTCATCTGAATACTCTAACTTGTATTTTATTTGCCCTTTTATAGCATAGTCTTCGAATGAACTATATATCTCTTTAATATAGGCTATAAGCTCGACGCACTGAATGTTTAATTTATAAAACCCTTGTTCTTGCTTTCTGAAATCAAGAAGTTCTGAAATAAGATTCTGCAAATGGTTGGTATTCTTAAGAATCTTAGCAAGTTTATTATACAATTTCGAACTTAAATCTCCTTGCAGAAGAAGTGTTTCTACTTGCCCTTTAATCAATGTGAGAGGTGTTCTAAATTCGTGAGACACACTTGTGAAAAATCTTAACTTGGTACGGTTTAGTTCTTCTATTCGCTCTTTATCTTTACGTTCAAACTCCAATGTTGTTTCCATTTTCGTACGCCACAGGTAAAATCTAAAAAAACCAACTATGGCTAACAATATCAATATACCGTATATTATAAAAGCAACCGTAGTCAAATAAAATGGTGGATTGATATTGATGTTCAGAGAATATACTTTTCCTTCTCTCTCTTTCTGCTGCGATATTTCACGAACAAGCAATGTATAAGTCCCTGTATTCAAGTTAGTATACGAAATAGACCTCGTCCTGGTCGGTAACCAGTCCTGGTCAAAACCTTCCAGCCTGTACTCATACTTATGAGTCATCGTTCGCAAATAGTTCGATGTCGCAAACTCGATAGTAATATTATTCTGATTATATTTCAAGTCGATTTCCGAACAAAGAGGCAATGTTTCTTTCAGTATACCGAACTTGTCACCGGGTAAAACCTGTTGATTATTTATGAATAGCTTATCAAAAAAGAGGGAATAACCTTTATCAACTTTATCAAGATCACTCTCGACGAAAGATACCAGTCCATTTATTCCTCCGATAAATATTTCTTTGTCCCGGGTTACATAGCTGGAGTTACCGATATTGAAACCCACGATAGGAAAACTAGGGGAAGATATAAATAAATCCCTATCCGGATTTACAGGATCAAATAAAGCAAAGCCTTTGTTATGTAATAATATAAGCTTACCCGACGGAGCTTCTGATATATCATAACAATAATTGTTCTGTAATCCATTCTTCTCTTCCGTATAATTATCAAAATCGTCTGTTTCCGGATTGTATTTATAAATACCCGAACCCATTGTAGCAAAGAACAATTCGCCTTTGCTGCTTTCAAATATGCTTTCAATATCAAAACGCCCGATCGACCTTTCGTTCGACTCATCGTAAAAATAATCCTTTACTTTGCCGGTTTTCAAATTTATGGATCTAAGACCACTACCAACCGCACCCCATAAACGATCTTTACTATCAATAAGAAATGCACTAAGTCTGATTCCCGATATTGCTTTTTGTGTAACCGGATTATCACTCACCGGGTAAAACCGTTCGGTATCGATATTCATTTTTAACAAACCCGAATGTGTCAACAAATAGAGCGCGCCATCGTAATACTGCATCTTATTGACAGTATTACTCGGTAACGATCCGGGGCTATTATTTTCACTGAGTACTCTGAATGTTTTTGTCTTCACATCGAATATAACCAACCCTCTTTTATGCGTGCCAATATAAAGCAGGTCTTTTTTCTCATTATACCATATAGCTTTCTGGTTATACCCGATAAGAGATTCCGAATCAGATTTATTAATCAAATAACGGGAAAACTCCCTGGTTTTCAGATTTAAACAATTCAAAGCCCCTCCTTCTGTACAGACCCAAAGATTATTATATTTATCCTCTATCATCCTCCCTACATATGGGAAACTTAAATTACTTGTGATTATAGAATTAGGCTCATAAAAATGAAAAATATCCGTATCAGGATTGAAATAATTAACTCCTCCAAAGTATGTACCAACCCATATAGTACCCTGCTTATCCTTATACAAGGAAAATACAGAAGAATGACTAAGGCTATGCGAAACATTATCATTGCTAACATACTGTTTCCACTCTTTAGTATCAGGACTGAACTTACTTAAACCATAGAACGTAGCCACCCACATATTACCGGAATCATCTTCAGCAAAGCTTCTTACCTGATTATTAGATATGGAATTAGCCCCGTACCGATGAGTATAATTAGCCCTGATATTTCCCGAAAGGTCCATTACATAGACGCCATCATAGAAAGTTCCAATCCATAGATCATCTTTTCGGTCTTGATAAATCCGATTGACATATATTTTATCCTTAATACATTTTTGCTCTTTCTGGTTTTTACCGGAGATAAAATACAATCCTGAAAAAGTACCTATCCATATAGATCCGTCTTTAGCACAATATATTGAAGTGATAGCGGCTTTAATATCATTGAGAATAGCGTATTCCTTAAATTGCTTCGACTGCTCATCATATTGCAATATCTTATTCTTCACAGCGACCCATAGCTTACCGTGCGCATAAGTAATAGACAGAACTCCTCCCCGTTGTATGTTTTCAAACTTCTGCGTATGAATATCATAGCGGACCAGATCTCTATCGCAACGTAGATAGATTGCTCCTTGTTGATTTCCACATATTTCGTATATCGTATTCTGCGAGAGTCCTTCGCCCTTTCTATCGGGCCTGAATACTTCTATTTCCCGTCCATTATATCTATTCAACCCCTCCGTTGAACCAAACCACATAACCCCAAACTCATCCTGATATATCGACATGATGCTTACTTGAGACAATCCATCTTTTGCTCCTAATTGATAAAAGTAAATATCATTACCGGCCGATACTGTTAGATGAAAGCAGAAGAGCATGAAAGACAGTATATATCTGGCTAATATAGATTTAGTCGACATTTCTTATTTCAGGTTAAGTTATAAAGCCTAAAAACCACGAATGGTTCTACTATTGAGCATGTTTTTCTTGATATAATACAATTATGTACTGTGTTTTGCCCAAAATATAATCCGGAGCAATAACGCTACAGATATCTAAGATACAACAAATTGATCATAAAACAAGCTTACCCTCTTTTTCGTCTTTATACTTTTGAGTAAGTAAGCGTAAAAAAGCCCCGATTTGAGAAATAGCAGCCTGAGTTTCTCCTGATATTTCTTTCTTCTGTAATTTCATCAACAAGAAACCATATAAAGCGGAAAAACATGTTTCTAATTCCGGAATATCTTTATCAGGCGATTTTGAACGCAATTCCACAATAAAAGGTAATGTTCTGTAATACTGTTCCGAATATTTATCTTCACCTGTCTTTTTAAGCAAGCGTATATGCAATTCGGTGAGTTCCGATATAATATTTTTATTGATGATCAAATGTCCGCTATCGACGACATTTTCTCGTCTCATCATTTCAATAAGATTCTCATACCATTCCCTTATTTCTTTCTTAGTATCATCCGGCTGATCGAACCGTGAGATTATCCGGTCTTCTATCTTATCTATATCTAAATCGCCTGCACGTATCAAGTCTTCTACCTGCCACATATATATAAGGTACTCGGCAATATTCTCTTCTTTAAGTTGTTGAGCTATGAGCATTTCATTTTCTTTTAAAGTGACAAAAGTACAAAAAAATATTTGTTCGCCAGATTTCGAAACTCATAACTAAAAGCTATCTTTGTCTTTCGTTTGTCATGGAAAATTTACTCGATCATCTGAATAAGCAGCAATGTGAAGCTGTAGAATACATTAGCGGACCTTCTCTGATTATCGCAGGAGCAGGTTCGGGAAAAACTCGTGTGCTAACCTACAAGATAGCTTATTTGATGCAAAGCGGGTACATGCCGCATAGCATTTTGGCTCTTACCTTTACCAACAAAGCGGCTAAAGAAATGAAAGAGCGTATCGCTCAACTGATAGGTTGGCAATATGCACGCTATCTTTGGATGGGTACTTTCCACTCTGTATTTTCCCGTATTCTGCGAACTGAAGCCGGGAAGATAGGCTTTACTTCCAATTTTACAATATTCGATTCCGCCGATTCCCGCAACCTGATTAAAACGATTATCAAACAGTTCCAACTGGATGATAAAATATACAAGCCTGCACGCGTACAGGGAACCATATCGAACGCGAAGAATGCATTGATCTCTCCACAAATGTACGCGCAAAACAAAGAATTGATAGAATACGACCAACGGGCAAAAATGCCTGTGCTAAAAGATATTTACAGGGAATATAACAATCGTCTGAAAGCATCGAATACGATGGACTTTGACGACTTGTTGTTCTATACCAATTGCCTTTTCCGCGATCATCCCGATGTGCTGAAAAGTTATCAGGAACGCTATCAGTATATACTTGTTGATGAGTATCAGGACACTAACTTTGCTCAGTATCTGGTTATAAAACAACTCGCCGATGCGCATCACCGGGTATGTGTGGTGGGAGACGATGCCCAAAGTATCTACTCGTTCCGTGGAGCGAACATTGATAATATCCTTAAGTTTAAAGAGGTTTATCCTGAATCCAAGATATTTAAACTGGAACAAAATTACCGCTCGACACAGAATATTGTAAATGCCGCGAACAGCCTGATAAAACAGAATAGAGAGCAGATTCAGAAGACTGTTTTTTCAGAAAATGATGAGGGTGATAGAATAGAAGTTGCCAGTGCATATTCCGATTTTGAAGAAGGGGTAATCGTTTCTAATAAGATTTGGGATTTGCGCCGTGAAAAGAAGGCTTCTTACGGTGATTTCGTTATTCTATATCGTACCAATGCGCAATCCCGGGTATTTGAAGAAGCATTGCGGAAAAAGAATATACCTTATCGCATTTACGGTGGTTTGTCTTTTTACCAACGGAAAGAGATTAAAGATGTCATAGCCTATTTCCGTATGATAGTCAATCCGCAGGATGAGGAAGCTTTCAAACGGACTATCAATTTCCCTGCCCGCGGTATAGGGAATACAACGCTTAATAAAATATCAGAAGCCGCCCGCACTCACAATGTGAGTATGTGGGAAATTATCGGACAGCCTCTTGAATATAATCTGAATGTCAATGCAGGTACGGCAAAGAAATTGAAAGATTTCAGAGAGTTGATAGAAAGTTTTATAGCATCGTTAAACGAATATTCCGCATACGAGTTGGCGAGTAGAATCGTCAAACAAAGCGGTATTGCAAGCGAGGCTTATCAGGATCAGACACCCGAAGGTATGAGTCGCCAAGAGAATCTTCAGGAATTGTTAGGAGGTATTCACGAATTTTGTGAAAGCAGGCAGGAAGAGGGAATAGACGGTATCGGTCTGATGGATTTCTTATCAGAAGTATCGTTACTCACTGATCAGGATACGGATAAGGAAGCAAGTCAGGAAAAAGTGACTATGATGACTGTGCATGCGGCAAAAGGGCTTGAATTTAACAATGTGTTCATTGTTGGGATGGAAGAGGATTTATTCCCTTCGGCAATGGCCAAAAATGAATTCAGGGGGTTGGAAGAAGAACGGCGACTTTTCTATGTAGCCATTACACGGGCAAAAGAATATTGTATGATCTCCTATGCCAAGAGCCGTTTCCGAAATGGAATGGTAAATGCTTCTAATCCAAGTCGCTTTTTGAGAGATATCGACGTCGAATATTTGAATGTGAATGCAAGTGTTTTTGGAGGATTCGGAGTGATCAACAAACCCGATACATATACCAAAGAATTATTTGATTATACAAAAACTCCGCCTGCACGAGTAACGAATAACGATCGTCTTACGGATTTCCAAAAGTACGAACACGAAAAGAGAGATATAGATTTGCCATTGTCACGCCCTAAGTTTGTGAATGCTAAAAATGCCGTGCCAAAAACTTCTACCGGAAAAACCAATGAGGTCCAAGTGGGCGCTACAATCAAACATGAACGGTTTGGAATAGGTAAAGTGACGGCTGTATCGGGCGATCCGGATAGCCGGAAGGCAACTGTTGAGTTCGAAAATTCAGGAGTAAAACAGCTATTGCTTAAGTTTGCGCGGTTCGATATTATAGGTTAAATCCTAATCTTTATTTTTCTTTTCCCAGATACGTCTGCGAATCAGCATATCTGTAACTAAAAGCAACAGGCATACAGATGCTATGGAGATAATAGCCGGGTTTATATTTATTACGGGCATACTGAATGAAAAATCAGTTTCAATCGGTTGAATCTCCGGTTTGATAGAAAAGCCTAACCACCACAGAATAGCCGCAGGTATACCCAAGATACCTAAAATTCCGCCGATTATTGCCAAAATACTTTTTGCCGAGATTGGTTCTTTCTTCGTTTGCTTTTCTGTTATAGCATGTATGCTTTGCATCAGGCGGCTTTCGAAGCCGGCTGACGGTTTATCTAATTTCATTTCCTGAAATAAACCCCTGAGTCTGTCTTTATCTTCGTTCATTGCTGTATGAGTTTATTTATTTCAAAGTTCATAAATTTTCTTATCCTGTGCAACTTTACTTTTACATTTGCCACGCTGTTTCCTGTTATATTGCTGATTTCCTGTATACTGTTACTGTTCAAATAAAACATGGTTATCAGCATAGCATCATCAGGCGGCATCTTTTTCAGTACCTTGTCCAAATATACCAACTGCTCTTCTGTACCGACTTCATCTATTGTATTTGATATTTCATTATCGGGTATATTATCGAAACGATCTTCAATCGGCGTAAATTCATGTTTCCGTTTACGCAGTTCCGATATAGTTGTGTTATACGCTATCCGGTACAACCATGTCCCAAAACCGGCTTCTTCCCTGTATTGATCTAAAGACTGAAATACCTTTATAAATACTTCCTGTGTAATATCTTCAGCATCAGCACGGCGGGAGACGATTTTTCCGACAATGGTAAACACCATTCTCTCGTAGCGGCGGACAATATGAACAAAAGCACCGGTGTTCCCGTTTTTGACCTGCCGTATGTAAAAGATATCGTCGAACTCAGTCATACCCGTATGACGCATGTTTATATGATAGGTTACAAATGTAAGAGTAAAAAATATTCTGAAAAATTTTTTGGCTGGTTTGTAACCTTCTAAAATATGCTGCGTCAAAATAGACAAACGGACAAAAAATGAAATGTTTAACTTAAAATAATTGTAATATGAATGATTTAGTTCCAATTTTTGTAATGGGTATTATAACCCTTGGTATCTATAAGATATTTGAATTGTTTGTACGTCGTAATGAAAGGATATCTATAATTGAAAAATTATCGAATATCGATCCTGAAACATTGAAGCACCGTATCAATTTTCCTGTATACAAGGACGAGAGTGTAGGTTCATGGTCTATCCGTATCGGGCTGCTTCTTATAGGCGTAGGTTTAGGTGTGGTTATCGCGACAATAGTGGATATATCGACAGCTATCCCTAGTTATTATAAAGGTCAGCTTGTATATGATTCTTTACGTTCTGTAGATGTACTATATCCTTCGTGTGCAGCAGTCTTTGGAGGTATAGGCCTTGTTATAGCTTATTTTATAGAAAAAAAGAAAGATAAAAAAGACTAGATAACCATGAGAGAGCTGTTCCCAATTTTGGTGACATTGAGTATTCTCATAGCGGTCTTCGGCTTATGGTACTCTGCCCGTAGAGATGGATGGTTTGTAGATAAAAAAGCTGATGATTTCAGTATCTGCCGTACAAGTTCGGATACATTATCTTTCTTCTGGGAATATCCCAATTACGGTATACGGGGATGGAGCGCTTCCCGTGACAATGACGATATCCTGCATGTTTCATTCGATTTATCGAAGAAGAGTAGTCGAAATCAGGTAACAATGGCTGTAGATACGCAAAATGTAAAGCGTATAGAATTATATGGGATAGTTTATAAAATAAAAGACCTCCCGGTTTGTAGATAATTTAAGAAAGAATCATTTTTAAAGGCATCTGGTTAAAAACAGGTGCCTTTTTTATTATTTAGTTAAAAAAAATAAAAAGTTTATGGGTTTAGTGATAAATATGTAATCTATTCTACTAACATATAGTAAAATGACTAAAAAGTCCGAGCAATTTATATCTTAGTTCTCTGAATTATATTCAACTAAAAAATAAAGACAATTTTATGAAAATTCGCACATTCTTTATCATTCTGTCTGTACTTATTTCTACGTTAGCCGGTGCTCAGGCGCCTTCACCGGTTAATGTTCAGGTCAAAGGTCAGGTAGTTGACTCTTTGACAAACGAAGCTATCTCGTATGCTACCATCAAAGTTATGGCTAAATCTAGTCCTGTTTTATTGAAGGCTGTTGCAGCTGACGATAATGGTAAATTTCAGTTTCCTTTAAACAAGGCCGGTGAATATGTCTTGTCGATAGAATATATTGGCAAAGACGCAGTAAAAAAAGATATTACAGTTAGCAACCAAAAGGTTGTGGACTTAGGCAAAATTCTGATGGTTGAAAAAACGTTGGCGGAGGTTGTGATAACAGCCCAGAGACCTTTAGTGCAAGTAGATTTGGATAAGATTGTTTATAGCATGGAAAGTGATCCCGAAGCGAAGACAAACAACGTATTGGAAATGTTGAAGAAAGTCCCGATGATCACTGTCGATGGAGATGAAAATATACAATTGAAAGGGTCGACCAGTTTCAAAATATATTTGAATGGAAAGCCTTCGAATATGATTACAAATAATCCAAAGGAGGTTCTGCGTAGTATGCCTGCTAATACAGTGAAAGACATACAGGTTATTACCGATCCGGGCGCAAAATACGATGCGGAAGGCGTAACAGGTATCATTAACATTATTACTCAAAGCAATTCTTCGATGGGAGGATATACAGCAACCGTGAATGGCGGTGTTAGAGAACGCGGAGGATTTGGCGGTTACGATGGTGGTGTTTATCTGTCAATGAAATACGGGAAAATTGGGTTTACAGGTAGTTATAATTATTATGATTGGCGTCAACCTGAAAGAAGTAGTACTTCATACAGAGAGGATTTTAGGAGTACAGATTATGCTAAGCAAAATAGATATCTATACGGAAACGGTACGTCTAAAAATAGAGGTAATGGTCAATACGGATCGGGAGAACTCAGTTTCGAAATAGATACTCTCAATCTGATCAATGTCGGCTTTAACCGTTATTATGGGGAGAGTAAAGGCCGCTCTAAGTCTTTAATTGAAATGCTACAAGATGATGGTATTACAAAAACATATAAATATGATCAGACAGGAGACTCTAAAGGTAATTATGGAGGCACAGATGTAAATGTTGATTACCAGCGAACTTTTAAGAAAAAAGATCAACTTTTCACCGCTTCGTATCGCTTGAGTATGAATCCGAATGATTCGGAATCCAATAGCGATATTCATGTCGATGACAATTTGGAAATGCCCCCTTCTTATGTAACAACTAATAAACAGTTCTCAAATGCAGAAATGAAAGAGCATACCTTTCAGGCTGATTTTGTTACTCCTTTTGGTAAAATTCATAATCTGGAGGCCGGGCTCAAATATATTATCCGCCTAAACGAAAGTAATAGTGGTTATGATATATGGGATGGCGTTGCATGGGAAAATGTATCAAGACCAACGTCGGACCGCTTTAAACATGAGCAAGATATTTTATCTGCATATGGCGGGTACAATGCCAAATTTAAGAGCTGGGGTGTGAAAGCCGGATTACGTTACGAGGCTACATGGCTGGATGCAAGATTTCCAATAAAGCCTGACGCAAATTTTAAAACGGACTACGGTAATCTTGTTCCATCGCTTACTGTTACATATCAGATAAAGCAGGCACAAACAATAAGATTTGGTTATAATATGCGTATTTCACGTCCTGGTATCTGGCAACTTAACCCGAATGAGGATTCGTCGGATCCTAGCAATATAGAACAAGGAAATCCGAATCTGGATGCGGTGAAGAGCCATTCGTTGAATACAAATTATAGCTTTTTTAATCCAAAGTTGAATTTTAATTTAAACTTGTCTTATAATTTTCAAGATAATGGCATAGAGAATATCAGTACCTTCGTGAATAATATTAGATATACGACATACGAAAATGTAGGAAAAGGGAGTAATCTAGGTCTTAGTGGATATGTCAATTGGAGCCCAAACCAAAAAATTCGTATCTATTCGAATCTGTCGGGACGATATACGGATATAAAGTCTAAGGTGTCGGGTGAGAAGAATCATGGATTCTCCGGCGATCTTTGGGGTGGAGCACAATATTCATTCCCTAAATCGTTAAGATTTTATCTGAATATTGGTGGTTCTACACCTTATATAAGTTTGCAGAATGAGGGCTCGTCCTATTTCTTCCATAGTGTATCAGTAAGTAAAGGGTTTATGGCCGAGAAATTGAATTTCAGAGTTTATGCTCAAAACCCTTTGAAGAAAAATAATGAATGGAAGAGCAAGGTGTGGTCTCCGGAGTTCTTTAGTGAAAGTATATCTACCAGTCAGATGCGTGGATTTGGAATCTCCGTTTCATACCGTTTTGGAGAAATGAAGGAGCAGATCAAGAAAGCCAGGCGTGGTATCACTAATGATGACTCTATGGGCGGTGGACAAAGTAGTCAAGGTGAAGGACAAGGTCAGACTGGCGGTGGCGGACAGAATTAAAGGATTTCTTTATTAGAGTTTATACTGAATAAGACATTATATGCTTCATCTGCACCGATGGCTCTATAAATAGCTGAACTTTAATTATATAATAGTCTAATTCTATATAATGTATAAGATATAAAGCCTCCGAAGCGTACAACTTCGGGGGCTTTTATTGTTGGGAACTTATTTAGGCAACGTAAAAGCAACCGGCACCATAACCTGCATAGCAACGGGTTTCCCATCTTTTATGCCGGGTATCCAATCGGGCATTTTCTTAATCAGGTAATAGGCTTCTTCGTTGCACTCGTAGAAGAGTCCTTTGAATAACCGGATATTAGAAATCTTTCCTTCGGCAGATATTTCCAGATTAAAAACAACACGTCCTTCTATCCCGTATTCAATAGCCCGTTTAGGATATTTCATATTCTTTTTGAAATAGGCTTCCATAGCGTCTGTACCGCCGGGAAATTTTGGAGCATCATTAAGACTGTCCACTTTAAGCGCTGTATTCTCTTGCGGTTGCTCTACGATGAGAGGTATTTCCATTTTTGCCGTTTCAGGCGCAGGATCTTCCACAGGCTTTTTCGACTGTTCTATAAGCCCTTCGGTCAATGTGAATGTAACAGTAAGGTGATGAACGCAATCTATAGCTTCATCATTTTCTTTGGCCGGTATCCATGCCGGCATAGCCCGTATCACACGTAAAACTTCATCGTCGGCATCGGGATCGAATCCTCTGATTATTTCTATATCTTTAACTTTGCCCTGTTTATCTATCGTAAATTTAAGATCGAGGCTACCTTCCAATTTTATTTTAATAAGTATCGGGGGATATTTTATATTGTCAGCCAAATATTTATAAAAGATGTTTTCACCTCCGGCAAATTGGGCCGGAGTAATGTTTGGCATACTGTTTGGCGCTAGCCGGGCGGTTATCGGCTCTTGAGCCCGTAAAGCATTCAGAAAGCTAAATAATATAGTCAGTAGAATCAGAGTTTTACGCATCATATAAAATATCAAATCCGGCTGCTATTTTACAACAAATTTCAGAGTCTATCATCTAATTTCGTAATAAATAATCTTTTTCAATTAGATTTAACAATTTAAACAGGTTCTAAAAAAACTTTATTTCTGTATTTTTTATATGCGTAATATTTTATAATATACAAATAAATGTATAATTTTGCATAGTTTTTCGTATATTTATACATGTATGACTAAAAAGTATAGACAAAAAATAATAAAAGAAATACTACAATCGAATGAAGTCGCCAGTCAGGAGATGCTTCTGAAAATATTGGCAGATAAAGGATTCGAGTTGACACAAGCGACCTTGTCGCGCGATATTAAAGAATTGAAAATAATAAAGATGCCGACAGCAGGAGGTAACTATGCTTATCGATTATCCGGTACAACGCAGGATATACAGGCGGAGATCCCGGTCTCATCATTTGGTTTTGTCAGCATCGAATTTTCAGGTCAACTGGCAGTTGTAAAGACACGCCCTGGATATGCGATGGCAATCGCAGGGGAAATCGATGGAAGGGCATCTCAATATATTTTGGGAACCGTGGCAGGTGACGATACTATTTTGCTGATACCCAGAGAGAATATTAACAAAGAGGAGGTGATAGCTTCACTTTCGACATTTATACCGAACATTCAATAGATTAGAAATTAAATGAATACAAATGAACTTGTATTGGATAAGCCAATGGAAGAGCAAGAGCAACTGACTATACAAATAGCAAACGAAAGCCATCTAAAATACGTACAGACCATATTGGATACAATAGAAGCAGCGGCAAAAGTACGTGGTACAGGAATCGCGAAACGTTCGCCGGAATATCTTGAACTGAAAATAATAGAAGGGAAGGCTATCATTTCTCTTGTAGATCAGGAATTTGCCGGATTTTGTTACATAGAGTCATGGGGTAATAAACAATATGTGGCTAATTCCGGGTTGATAGTAGTAGAAAAGTTCCGGCAACACGGATTGGCTAAAAAGATCAAGCGACATGCTTTCTCTCTGGCCAGAGCCATGTTTCCCGATGCCAAGGTTTTTGGTTTGACTTCCGGAGCTGCGGTAATGAAAATTAACACCGAACTGGGATATATGCCGGTTACATTTGCCCAATTAACGGATGATGAAGCCTTCTGGAGAGGATGTCAGGGCTGTGTCAATTATGATGTGCTGACACGTACCGACAGAAAATACTGCATATGTACTGCTATGCTTTTCGATCCTGAAAAGCAGAAAGATAAGAAAGAAGTAAAAGACATAATAAAAGACCTAAAAAAGCAATTGAAGAAATGAAAACGAGCATGAATAGCAATTCGCCAAAGCTTATAATAATTTTATCATGCAAGTTTCCATACATCCTTTAAAAACAAAATTATAGTATGAAAAAGAAAGTTGTTTTAGCATTCAGTGGAGGGTTGGATACATCGTTTTGTGCCAAGTATCTGTCTGAGGATATGGGATATGATGTGTACACAGCGATCGCCAATACTGGCGGTTTTACCCCTGATGATTTGAAAATAATAGAAGAAAAAGCATATAGACTAGGCGCTGTAAAGCATGTCAGCTTAGATATTACACAAGAATATTACCTGAAGAGCATCAAATATATGATTTTCGGTAATGTGCTTCGCAATGGTACCTATCCCATTTCTGTAAGTTCCGAACGTATTTTTCAGGCAATTGCCATTATCAATTACGCGAAGGAAATCGGAGCCGACGCCGTGGCTCATGGCAGTACAGGCGCAGGAAATGATCAGGTACGTTTCGACCTTACATTCGATGTGCTGGCTCCTGGTATCGAGATTATTACCCCTACCCGTGATATGATTCTTACCCGCGAGTACGAGATAAATTACCTGAAGGAGCATGGCTATGAAGCTGATTTTACCAAGATGGAATACTCCATTAATAAAGGCCTTTGGGGTACAAGTATCGGAGGAAAAGAAACCCTGAAATCAGAAAAAACTCTTCCGGAAGAAGCTTATCCGTCTCAATTGAAAAAACAAGGTTCGGAAACTTTGACTATCGATTTCGAACAGGGCGAAATAGCCGCTGTGAACGGAGAAAAATATTCCGATAAAGTAAAAGCTATTCAGAAAATAGAAGAAATAGCATCGGCTTATGCCATAGGACGCGACATGCATATTGGCGATACCATTATCGGCATCAAAGGACGTGTCGGGTTTGAAGCCGCTGCGCCGCTTGTGATTATCAATGCACACAAAATGCTTGAGAAACATACGCTTACCAAATGGCAGCAATACTGGAAAGACCAAGTAGGCAACTGGTACGGGATGTTCTTGCACGAAGCACAGTATCTGGAGCCTGTGATGCGCGACATAGAAGCATTCCTTGTTAGTTCGCAGGATAATGTTACCGGAAAGGTAATTGTTGAATTGAAGCCATATCATTATACCCTTGTTGGTGTGGAAAGTGATTTTGATTTGATGAAAGCTGATTTCGGTGAGTATGGTGAGGTAAACAAGGCTTGGACGGCGGACGATGCCAAAGGATTCACCAAAATCTATGGTGTTCCGACTAAAATATTCCATAGCGTGCAAAAGAAAAATAAAGCCCCCTATCCCCCAAAGGGGGAATGAAAGCCCTATTTATATGAAAACGATAAATACATACTTCTCCCCTTTGGGGAGGCCGGGTGGGGCTATTAAAGCAGGAATTATAGGCGGGGCAGGTTATACTGCCGGAGAATTGATACGGATATTACTCAATCATCCTCAGGCAGAACTGGTGTTTGTAAACAGTACCAGTAATGCCGGCAATAAACTGACCGATGTCCATAGCGGATTGTTTGGCGATACGGATATGCGTTTCACCGACCAATTGCCTTACGAGAAGATAGACGTATTATTTTTTTGTACGGCTCATGGCGATACAAAGAAGTTTTTGGAAGCCAATGATATGCCGGCACATCTGAAGATAGTAGATCTATCAACTGATTATCGTCATAAGGCAGAAGGAAATAAGTTCGTTTACGGACTACCGGAACTCAATAAGGAAGAGATAAAAAAATCTTCTTATATCGCTAATCCGGGATGTTTTGCGACTGCAATACAATTAGGTTTATTACCATTGGCAAAGGCTGGTTTGTTGAATGACGAAATCCATGTGAATGCAATCACCGGATCTACCGGAGCAGGGGTAAAACCATCAGCTACATCCCATTTTAGCTGGCGTGAGAATAATATCTCTGTCTATAAAGCTTTCGAACATCAGCATCTGCAAGAAATAACCGAGTCGTTGGTTCAGTTGCAAAACGATTTTTCTCAGGATATTAATTTTATACCTGTTCGTGGGAATTTCACACGTGGCATTTTTGCTTCTGCTTATTTGAACTATGACGGTACATTGGAAAATGCGGAAAAACTTTATCAGGAGTTTTATAAAAGTAGTCCTTTTGTAATAGTTACAGATAAAAATATAGACTTGAAACAGGTTGTTAATACCAATAAGTGTGCCATCCATTTGGAAAAGCACGGTAAGAAATTGTTAGTCTTATCATGCATCGATAACCTTATAAAAGGAGCATCGGGGCAAGCTGTACATAATATGAACCTGATTTTTGGGTTGGATGAAACAGAAGGACTAAAGCTGAAAGCCGGCGCGTTTTAAGTAGTAAGTTGTAAGTATGCAGGATTATAAGAAATTGAAAGTTTGGGAGAAAGCTCATTCTTTAACTTTAGGTATATACAGAATCACTACATCTTTTCCAAGGGAGGAAACATACAGTTTAACTTCTCAATTAAGAAGATCAGTAGTCTCTATTCCTGCAAATATTGCAGAAGGTGCAGGCCGAAATACGAAATCAGACTTTGCCCAATTTTTAAATATAGCTCTTGGCTCTTTGAATGAAAGTTTATATTATTTACTTTTAGCCAGAGATTTGAATTATATTGGCAACGAAGAATACGATAAGTTGGATAGAGAAGCTGATGAACTGAAAGCTATGCTAATTTCGTTGATTAATACTATTCGGAAATCTAACTCATAACTTATTACTTATAACTTACTACTCGAAAATGAACATAACCTATATAACGAACTTTCCATCTATTGACGTTAAGCATTGGTCGGGACTAGTATATTACATGGCAAAAAGCCTTGAACGAGAGGCTGATATGGAATATATAACCGGTCTGGAAGAGAACTGGCCTTTATCTTTGAAAATTAAAAATAAAATATATGGACGAAATAAGATATATAGGGCTGACCGTTCGCCGGAAATCGGTAAGGGATACGCCCGGCAAATATTGAAGCAATTAAAGCAATCGACGGATATAGTCTTCTCTCCCAGTACAACGGTTTTGTCGTATTTAGATACCAATAAACCGAAAGTTATATATACCGATGCCACGTTTGCATCGATGATAAATTATTATAACTACTTTACTAATCTTAGCACTCAATATACAAAAGAGGGAATGAAGACAGAGCAATTGTCGCTGGACTCGTGCAAGCTGGCAATATTCAGTTCGCAATGGGCTGCCGACAGTGCAATCCGCGATTATAATACCGATCCGTCTAAGATCAGGATTGTACCTTTCGGAGCTAATCTGCCGCCACAACACCTGACTGTGGAAAATATAAAAAAGATTGTAGAAAAAAGAGATAGCCGTACTTGCCAACTCTTGTTTTTGGGCGTGGAATGGCATCGTAAAGGTGGGGATATTGCTATCGAAGCGGTAAAATATCTGAACGAAAGTTTGAATTTGCCTGCCGAATTGCATATCGTTGGTATCGATGATTTGCCTGTTGAGGATTTGCCTCCTTATATCATCAATCATGGGCGAATAAGCAAGGGGACACCCGAAGGTGTAAAGAGGATAGAAGACCTGATTACTCAGAGTCATTTTCTGTTTATTCCTTCACGAGCCGATTGCACTCCGGTGGTATTTTCTGAGGCTATGTCTTACGGCGTACCTTGTGTGTCGTCTAATACGGGTGGGATTCCGTCGATACTTAACGAGGATAACGGGATCATGTTGCCATCGGGTATTGCTCCCGAGGAATATGCAAAGCGGATATATGAGGTCTTTACCGATAATAAGATATACGGCGAATTGGCTTTGTCCGCATTCAATGATTATAAAACACGCCTTAACTGGGATGTAGCTATGGGTAAGGTGGTAGAATATATGAAAGAATTATAGTGAAAATTATAAGGATAGATATGGAAAAATAATATTTATTGTATCTAATAAATAAAATAAACCTTATAATGCTCGGAGCTATGAAATTTGAAGTCGATAAACAGACGCTAAAGGATCTGGAGATTTTTGGATTGAATAAAGCAGATAAGACCGTATTCAACCTGTTTAACCACACTCAATGTATTGGGGGAAGAAACCGCCTGTATGAAATATTGAGAAATCCTTTGTCCGATTATGAGAAGATTGAAGAAAGAAAAGATGCCATAGCGTTTTTCCAAAAACATCTTCCATCGGGGCTCGATGTGGATAAAGACGCGCTTGATTTTTCCGAATATTATTTACGGCATAGTGGCCGTGTACAAAGGCCACCAACCCGGATTGCCGCAATAGAAAGAAAGATCATAGGGAAAATAACTTCAAGCAATGATTATTATCTGGTAGAGAAAGGGGTAGAAAGTCTGGTGAACCTATTGAAAGGTTTCTATAAGTTTTCACAACAGTTGGCAGAGAAGTTGAAAATAGCTGATTGCCCGGCTCTTTTACTTAGAAATAACGATGAGATACTGCGCTTGTTCGAACAGTTGGAGTTTGACCGGGTAAAAGATTCAAAAAAGTTGTCGGCTTACGATACAGCCCGATTCGATTATCTGTTTCGTTATACGAACAGGAAAGACGTTTTGTTTATCCTCGATATGGTATATGAATACGATGCATTTCTTTCGGTGGTAAAAACAGCAGAATTGTACGACCTGATTTATCCTGAAATAGTGCCTGAAACAGAGAATGTCCTCGATATAGAAGACCTGAAGCATCTCTTTGTAGATGAGGCGGTAGGCAATGACGTACATTTCGACAGGTCGGCTAACCTGTTGTTTATTTCCGGACCGAATATGGCAGGGAAATCCACATTTCTCAAAGCGTTGGGCGTAGCTGTGTATCTGGCGCATGCAGGACTACCTGTTCCTGCAAAAAGGATGAAACTAAATGTACTGTCCGGCTTGTGTACGACAATTAATATTTCCGATAATCTTAGTTCGGGTTACAGCCATTTCTATGCCGAAGTTATGAGAATAAAGGATGTGGCTACCCGGCTGAAAACCAATAAGAATATGCTGGTCCTCTTTGATGAACTATTCAGGGGAACAAATGTAAAAGACGCCTATGACGGTACTTTGGCTATTGTATCGGCTTTCGCTCAAATAAAAACCTCGTTTTTTGTAATTTCCTCTCATATCGTGGAAGTTACAAATGAACTGCAAGGAGAAGACAACATCAAATTCAGCTATTTTGAGATTGAGCAGCAGAATGGGCATCCGGTATATACGTACAAATTGAAAGATGGTGTTACAGATGTCCGGCTGGGTATGTATATCATCCAGAAAGAAGGTGTAATAGAACTAATAAACGAAATAAATAAGTCAATTTGAAAATTTGAAAATGTGTCAATTGGCGCGAAGCGAGAGAAATTTGAAATATTATAATAAACAGATCAATAATGAAATTATTCGATGTATTTCCACTATTCGATATTAATATCGTAAAAGGTGAGGGGTGTTATGTGTACGACGATAAGGGAAATGAGTATCTTGATTTGTATGGTGGACATGCTGTTATTTCGGTAGGACATACCCATCCTTATTATGTGCAAAAGATTACAGATCAATTGAATAAAATAGGTTTTTACTCAAACTCGGTCATAAATAAACTCCAACAGGAAGTGGCGCAAAAACTCGGAGAGCAATGCGGTTATCCTGATTATTTCCTGTTCCTGATCAATTCCGGAGCTGAAGCAAATGAGAATGCAATCAAACTGGCTTCTTTCCATAACGGACGTAAAAAAGTGCTTGCTTTCAGGAAAGCCTTTCACGGGCGGACATCCGCGACAGTAGCCGCGACAGATATACCGAGTTATTCGGCGCCGGTGAATGTGAATCCAAACTATGTCTTCGCCCCTTTCAATGATATTGAATTTATAAAGAAGGAATTGGCAACGGAAGAATACAGTTCGGTTCTTATTGAAGGGATACAAGGCGTTGCCGGAATTCATGTGCCCGATACCGGTTTCCTGAAAGAACTACGCGAGGTATGTACAGAAACAGGAACAATACTTATTCTTGACGAAATACAATCGGGATATGGACGTAGCGGTAAATTTTTCTCCCATCAATATGATGGTATCCAAGCCGATATAATTACCGTAGCCAAAGGTATCGGTAATGGTTTCCCAATGGCAGGGGTATTGATCAATCCGGTGTTCAAAGCAGTATATGGCCAACTTGGAACAACATTTGGAGGCAATCATCTCGCTTGCGCCGCAGCTATCGCTGTACTTGATATATTGAAAGAAGAAAACCTGATAGAAAACGCTTACAACGTAGGTAACTTCCTGATGGAAGAGTTGAGAAAATTTCCTCAGATAAAAGAAGTTCGCGGGCGTGGGCTGATGATCGGTATGGAATTTGACGAACCGATCAAGGAAAAACGGACAAAACTGCTTTTCGAAGAAAAGGTCTTTACCGGAGCCACCGGAACCCATGTTTTCCGCCTTCTTCCTCCATTATGTCTGACGATGGAGCAAGCAAAAGAATTTTTGGAAAGATTTAAGAAAGTCTTATAAATATTATATCTTAGCAACACGGTAAGTAAATGATAAGATTTATTGTCATATTTGTCATGCTGAGGAACGAAGCATCTCGTGTCTCTTTTTGGGGTCAAGATCCTTCCCTACGGTCAGGATGACATGCGACAGTAAATATTTTAGATTACTTAATCGTTGTCAGGTATTAGCATATGAAGAAATATATTATTATAGCCCTTATTGCTGCAATGCTGTTAGGATCCATCGGCATAAGCCTTTATTATGCTTACAGTAATGGATATATACGGATGAACTATCCTTCATATGCCGAATATCCGGTTCAGGGCATAGATATATCACATCATCAGCAAAAAATAGATTGGCCTGTACTGGATAAGCAAGCTGTACAGTTTGTTTTTATCAAAGCCACAGAAGGCGGGAACCATAAAGATTCGCTGTTTCAGGAAAACTGGCGCCGGGCACGGGATAATGATATTCCGGCAGGAGCGTATCATTTTTTTACATTCTGTAAAGCCGGAGAAGAACAGGCGCGCAATTATATCCATTATGTGCCCAGGGATAGTATAGATCTGCCCCCGATTGTCGATTTGGAATATGCAGGTAACTGCCGGATGCAAAACCGTAAAGAAGATCTGATACATGAAATATCGGTTTATCTGGATATTATAGAAGATCACTATAGGAAAAAGGCTATTATATATACAACAAACGAATTTTACAAGAACTATATGGAGAATCAGTTCCCTGATAATCCGGTCTGGATACGGGATATATTGTCCAAACCCAATTTGCCCGACGGGCGCGACTGGCTTTTCTGGCAATATACCAACCGGGGACGATTGGAAGGAATTAAAACAGTGGTCGACCTGAATGCCTTTGCGGGAAACAAGGCTGAGTTTAAGAAACTAATGGAAAAGGGTTGATCTTTACTCATTTTGCAGAATAAAGGCTTTAATCATAAAAAAGACCTCAGAGAATATGCTTGAACTTGACAAAATAAGAGAAGTTGATTTCAGCTTATAAAAAATCTAAATTATGCCAAGGCATACATATTGCCCGGCATATTTTTTATAAGACCTTTCATCTCCATATCGAGTAAAAGAGAAAACAACTGATATGCAGGAAGATTCAAACAACCGGCTAACAGATCGATATGCAATGAATCTTGGGTAGAAAGTTTATCCACAATAGCTTGTTCATCGTCGGACAGTATTATAAAGAGCTGTTGTTGCTGTGGCTTCTTTTTCTTAGATTGCTCGTCCCAACCCATTTGTTGCAGAAAATATCCTGTCGACTGAAACAAGTCTGCCCTGTGCGATGCAATCAGTTTGTTACATCCACGCGAATATTTATCAGTTATCTTACCTGGTACGGCAAAAACGTCTTTACAATACGAATTTGCTATTTCAGCTGTAATCAGCGAACCTCCTTTTTCATCCGATTCTACAACTATAACAGCATCGCATATCCCTGCCACAATACGGTTGCGCCTTACAAAGTTGAAACGTTCAGGCTCAGTCTTACTCCTGAACTCGGATAAAACACCGCCATGACGCGCCATTTCGGCAGCAATCTGACTGTGTGCCGACGGATATATAATATCCAATCCATGAGCAAGTACACCTACCGTAGGCAGATTGTATTTCAATGCCGCACGATGCGCCTGAATATCTATTCCGTAAGCAAGTCCGCTTACTATCAATGTATCGGGCGCTATTGCCGATATATCTTGTAAAAAGGTATCACAGAAAGAACTACCATAGGAGGTGGATTTACGGGTACCGACAATGCTTATAACTTTCTTTGCATTGAAGTCGATATCCCCCTTGAAGTAAAATAATACAGGGGCGTCGGCACATTCCCTTAATCTGCCGGGATAATCCTTATCGCTAACAAAATAAAGCTTGAGATCATTCTTTTCTACAAATTCAAGCTCTTCGGCAGCTCTTTCCAAAATCGCAGGATCAAGTATTTCATCTATAATTTTTGCAGGCAGATTGATTTTATGGCGAAGATCTTTTTTACCGGACTTGAATATTATTTCTTCGTCTCCAATGGCTTGCAGAATATTACGGGCAGTAATATCCCCTATTCCGGCAATCATAGTAAGGGCTATCTGATAAAGCCGCTTATCAGAAGATGAAACCATAATTAAAGAGCTATAGGTTGATAATCTATGATCCGACCGTCTTTCATATGTACTGTACGGTCGGTTATGGAAGCCAGATGTTCATCATGCGTTACAATTACGAAAGTTTGCCCCAAGGTATCGCGCAATTTGAAAAATAGCTGATGAAGTTCGGCTTTATTTTCCGTATCTAAACTTCCAGACGGTTCATCGGCAAGGATTATGGCCGGATCATTAATCAGGGCACGGGCTACCGCCACCCTTTGCTTTTCTCCTCCCGAAAGCTCGTTTGGTTTATGCTCCATCCTATCCGGCAATCCTAGCAAGTCGAGTAATTCCTTAGCTCTCTTTTTGGCTTGAGCTTCTTTCATTTTACCGATGAGAGCAGGCATCATTACATTTTCCAAAGCTGTGAACTCAGGCAAAAGCTGATGAAATTGAAAGACAAATCCTATATTTTTATTTCTGAAATCGGACAAACGGCTATCGCTTAATTTACTGAGTTTTTGGTCATTTATTACGATCGTCCCGCTATCCGGTTTATCTAATGTCCCCATTATCTGGAGGAGGGTTGTTTTTCCCGCGCCACTGGCCCCGACAATGGATATAATTTCACCTTTCCCTACATGAAGGTCAATCCCTTTCAGTACATTCAGTGTTCCAAAACTCTTGGTAATACCTTCTACTGTAATCATATATGCGCATATAGATATTAAATTCCTATTCCGAAATAGTCGAAACCGGAATCGCTCATATCCTGTTTATTGTATATATTCCTGCCGTCAAACACAACGGGCTTTTTCATCGTTCTCTTTATTACATCCCATGTAGGCAGACGGAACTCATTCCATTCTGTCACCATCAAAATGGCATCGGCATCGAGAGTGGCATCATAAATATCTTTTGCATATATAACACTGTCTCCCAAATGGTGTTTTTTAGCTTCTTCCATTGCTACCGGATCATAAACTCTTACTTTAGCTCCGGCTTCGATTATTTTGTCTATCAGTACCAGCGACGGAGCCTCGCGCATATCATCGGTTTTAGGCTTGAAGGCCAATCCCCATACGGCAATTGTTTTTCCTTTGATATCGCCATTATAATATTTCATCAGTTTTTCGAAAAGAATATTTTTCTGGCGCTCATTTACGTTCTCCACAGCTTCGAGAATCTCCATTCTGTAACCCAGTTTTTTTGCGGTTTTGATGATTGCCTTCACATCTTTAGGAAAGCAACTGCCACCATATCCGCAACCTGAATATAAGAATTTGGAACCGATACGGGCATCCGAGCCTATTCCTTTACGTACCATGGTTACATCTGCCCCTACAATCTCACACAGATTGGCAATATCATTCATAAAGCTGATGCGTGTAGCAAGCATGGCATTGGCTGCATACTTGATCATTTCGGCAGACGGTATATCTGTATAAATAATACGATAATTATTTAATGTAAATGGCTTATATAAACGCTCCATCAGTTTCCGGGCTTCTTCCGATTCAATGCCGACAACCACACGGTCGGGTTGCATAAAATCCGTTATAGCCGCGCCTTCTTTCAGAAATTCGGGATTAGATGCCACATCGAATTTAAGATCCGGCAAACCTCTTTTATCCAGCTCGTCCTGAATGGTTTTCTTTACCAATTTAGCAGTTCCTACAGGAACAGTACTTTTGGTTACAATAAGCATGTATTTATTGAGGTTCTTGCCAATTGTATGAGCTACGTCCAATACATATTTAAGATCGGCGCTGCCATCTTCGTCAGGAGGAGTACCAACGGCGGAAAAAACAATATCTACTTCGTTAAGAATCGAGCTCAGGTCGGTAGTAAAACGCAAACGCCCCGCCTTAAAATTGCGGTCTACCATTTCATCGAGTCCAGGTTCGAAAATAGGAATAATTCCATTTTTCAGATTCTCTATTTTCTTTCGATCGATATCTACACAGTAGACTTCTGTCCCCATTTCTGCGAAACAAGTTCCTGTCACCAGACCTACATAACCTGTACCTACAATAGCTATTTTCATTTCAAAAATTAGTTAACAAGTATATTATTTGTAAACGTTTGATTTTTTCGAAAAACAAAGGTAATATTTATCTTTTACTTATTTACCTCCCCCTGATATAAAACAGGGCAAACCCATCAAAAAAATGAAGAATAAAGAAGAATGGCGCGAAGCGATGAAAAGTGAAGAACGAAGAGTGAAACATTGTCCGGCGCATAGTACATGACAAAAAATATTACAAAATCATATATTGCCCTTACAGGGCGCGGTTTCAGGGGATTTCGTTTTCCCACCCAAGGCGTTGCCATTGGGCTATATCATGTAGCCCCTTCAGGGCATCATGGAAATAAACAGGCTGAAGGCCTGGTATATTCCAGCCCGGGGTAACACCCCGGGTAGATGACAGACTAGGGAACCGCGCCCTGTAAGGGCAACATAATAAGTCTTTTAAATGTATGTAAAATATTTTTTGTCATGTACTATGGTCCGGCGTTAGTTTTATCTATAAATACGATTTTTAATTTGAAAATTAGCGAATTTGAAGATTTGAAAATTTAAAAATGAGTGTGGAGTTTGTTACTTTTTAGTTAAAAAGTTACGAGTAGACGAGATACGAGGTACAAGTTGTTGATTGTTGACTGTCGCACGTCATTGCGAGGGTTTACCCGAAGCAATCCATTAATAATCAATACTCTGGATTGCTTCACTCCTGTTGGCTCCGCCGATTTTCAATTCGCAATGACGAAAAGGTCGACTGTTGACTGACTACTGACTACTGGCTACTGCTGACTGTAGAAGTTTGTTACATTTTAGTTAAAAAGTTACGAGTAGACGAGGTACGAGGTACAAGTTGTTGATTGTTGACTGACTACTGACTACTGACTACTGACTACTGACTACTGGCTACTGCTGACTGTAGAAGTTTGTTACTTTTTAGTTAAAAAGTTACGAGTAGACGAGATACGAGGTACAAGTTGTTGATTGTTGACTGACTACTGACTACTGGCTACTGCTGACTGTAGAAGTTTGTTACTTTTTAGTTAAAAAGTTACGAGTAGACGAGATACGAGGTACGAGGTACAAGTTGTTGATTGTTGACTGACTACTGACTACTGACTACTGGCTACTGCTGACTGTAGAAGTTTGTTACTTTTTAGTTAAAAAGTTACGAGTAGACGAGATACGAGGTACAAGTTGTTGATTGTTGACTGTCGCACGTCATTGCGAGGGTTTACCCGAAGCAATCCATTAATAATCAATACTCTGGATTGCTTCACTCCTGTTGGCTCCGCCGATTTTCAATTCGCAATGACGAAAAGGTCGACTGTTTACTGACTACTGACTACTGGCTACTGCTGACTGTAGAAGTTTGTTACTTTTTAGTTAAAAAGTTACGAGTAGACGAGATACGAGGTACAAGTTGTTGACTGTTGACTGTTGACTGATAACTGTTTACTGTTACTGTCGCTTTGCGCCATTCTTCATTTTTCATTTTTAATTCTTCATTTTTTTGAAAGGTTTGTCCTGGGAAATAGGAGTTTGTACTTGTAAATTCCGTATAATTTTAGTTATCTTTGTCTGTAAAGCAGTTTATTCGCTAGCGAACAGTATATAATATCAACTTAATTATGGGATCCGCTTATACATTTGAGGACATACTCGGCATTGTAAATAACGAAATATCAAAAATAGAGTATAATATCGATCCGCAGTCTCTTTTTGAGCCTATTACCTATATACTTTCACTTGGAGGTAAGAGGGTGCGTCCGGCATTGACACTCATGTCCTACAACCTGTACAGGGATGATGTTTTACGGGCGGTGCCGGTGGCATTGGCTATCGAAGTATTTCATAATTTTACACTTTTGCACGATGATCTGATGGACAGAGCCAATATGCGGAGAGGGGAACCTACCGTACATATAAAGTGGGGTGATAATACGGCGGTACTTTCGGGTGATGCCATGTTGATAGAAGCATATAAAGAGATAGCTAAAGTCGATTCTGAATACTTAAAGCCTGCCCTGGACTTGTTCTCTGTTACTGCAACCGAGATCTGTTGCGGACAGCAATACGATATGGAATTTGAGCAGCGCATGGATGTTACTATTCCCGAATATCTGGAGATGATAAGGCTTAAAACAGCTGTATTGTTGGGATGTACTCTGAAAGAAGGAGCCATAGTAGCAGGGGCTTCGGATGCAGACGCTAATAATCTGTACGATTTCGGCATTAATGTAGGATTAGGTTTTCAATTAAAAGATGATTTGCTCGATGTGTACGGCGACAGTACCAATTTTGGTAAGCGTATAGGTGGAGATATTCTTTGCAACAAAAAAACATTCCTGCTGATAAATGCATTGGAAGACAGTGCTTCTAAAGGTGAATTGATGGAGTGGATAAATAAAACCAACTATAGTGAAGAGGCTAAAATAAAGGCTGTTACAGCTATTTATGACAAATTGAACCTGAAACAAAAATCAGAGGAACTTATCAACAGGTACTATAAGGAGGCGATAAGTTGCCTCGATAAAGTAAATGTGGATAGGAACAAGAAGAAAGAACTGTATAGTTTGGCGGAAAATCTCATGTCACGGATTTCTTAATAATAAAACACACTCACTATGCCATACAGACGCTTGCCAAATACAGATAATGCACGGATAAAGGCATTGAAAACAGCGATTGAAAAACATAATTCTATTTTCGGACGAGGAATTATATCGCTTGAAATTTATAAACTGGAACTAATGCTTCGCAATTTTGAAGGTGCATATATCCGGTATAAGAATAGTCTCGATACACAAGCTTCGGCTAACAGGATATTTCAGAAATTAATCAAGAATGCACGCTTATATGTATCACATTTTATACAAGTGTTAAATTTTTGTGTGATTCGCAGTGAAATTAAAAAAGAGACAAAACAACTTTATGGTATTGAACCTGATAACTTTACGGTTCCCGACCTGACAAGTAATGATTTGTTGCTCTATTGGGGCGAAAATGTGATAAACGGAGAACAGACACGTATCAGGCAAGGTGGAGCACCTATCTACAATCCGGCGATAGCTCGTGTAAATGTAGCATTCTCACAATTTAGGGATGCCTATTTTGCACAAAAAACATATCAGAATACAACCGCTCGCGAGTTGGAAAATTTGAGTATGCAGCGAAAAGATGTAGATAACACATTGACGACACTGTGGAATCAGGTAGAAGCCGCTTATGCTAATTTTCCGCCTAAAGAGAGATTGGAAAGGAGCAAAGAATATGGTGTCGTCTATTATTTGAGGCGGGAAGAAAGAGAAAAAGCTGATTTACAAGATGAAGATAATTGATACACATTCTCATATTTATTCCGAAGAATTTGACAACGATATCGATGATGTTATTGCCCGGGCGCGAGCCGCAGGCGTGGAAAAAATATTACTGCCTAACGTAGATGTTTCCTCTCTTTCGCGATTGCATGATACGGCCGGTCGGTACAAAGACTATTGTATTCCTATGATGGGCTTACATCCTACAAGTGTGGGTGAAGATTGGCAAAGTGAGTTGGATACGATAAAACAACAATTGAAAACACGCTCCTATATCGCTATTGGTGAGATCGGGATTGACCTTTATTGGGATAAAACATTTGAGCAGGAGCAGAAATACGTTTTTGAAGAACAATTAAGATGGAGTATAGAATATGGCCTTCCTGTCGCTATTCATTCGAGAGATGCCATAGCCGAGTGTATAGAATGTGTCAGGAATGTAGGGCCGGAAAAATTAAGGGGTGTATTTCATAGTTTCGGAGGTTCGATAGAAGAATTGCAAAGCATTTTGTCGCTGGAGAATTTCCTGCTTGGAATAAACGGAGTTGTCACATTCAAAAATTCAACATTATCTACTGTATTGAAGCAAACCGATCTTTCCCGTATAGTTGTGGAAACGGATGCTCCTTATTTGTCACCGGTTCCTTATCGGGGAAAAAGGAATGAATCGTCATATACATTGTTTGTTGTGCAAAAGTTGTCGGAGATATACGGTATAACAGACGAAGAAGTTGGTGAAATAACTACAAATAACGCCAGAAAGCTTTTTAACCTTTAGAGTTTATGAAATATAGAGAGTTTCAACCAAATATATTGCTGTCTCCATATATAGAAACATATTGGGCTACTGTAGGTTTTGAAGGGGAAGAAAGATACTATAAGATACTGCCTGATGGATGTGTGGATATTATTTTCTCCTTCGAATTATCTAAACAGTTTGGGATGGAATCTTTCTCCCAAAATATAATCGGGACAATGACGACTTATATTGAAGATTCCTATTCCGATAGAGTAGACTTGTTTGGCATCCGATTCAGACCTGCCGGATTTACGGCATTTACCAGAACTCCTATTTACGAATTTACAGATCGGAGGATATGTTTATCTTTAGTCGAAAGCTTATTCGACGAAGCCTTTTACTCAGAATTGCCGTCAAAAAAAACTGTGGAGGAAAGAATACAACAGCTGTATCTCCTTTTGACTTGAGAACCACAAATTTTCGCGTCAGCGCTTTACTGCTGCGTATTAATCAGTCTACAAAAAACATAGTAAAGAGGTATGCATTTATGGTATCTCTCTTTTTTTTATAAAAATAATCTTCAAAAAATTTGGAAACAAAAATTTATATTCTACATTTGTAGAACCAAATACATAAACATAGAACAATGAGTCTATCGAAAAGTGAAGAACAGCTAATGGAAATCATCTGGAAAGGTGAAAATATATTTATGAAAGAGATAATAGATAATTATCCCGAACCTAAACCGGCAGCGACTACCGTAGCAACTCTATTGAAAAGGATGCAGGATAAAGGCTTTGTAGGATATAAACTCTATGGAAATTCGAGACAATACCATCCTCTGATTAAAAAGGAAGAATATTTTTCGAAACATGTGAACGGAATAATCAAAGATTTCTTCGGAGATTCTGCTTTGCAATTTGCGTCATTCTTTGCCAAGACAAGTAATCTGTCCGCCGAAGAATTGGAAGATTTGAAAAAAATTGTAGATCAGGAAATAAAAAAGAAAAAGTCATGACGACCTATCTTCTACAAATGGCCATATGTTCATTGTTGCTCCTGGCAGTCTATTATTTCTTTCTGGAGAAGGAGACAATGCACCGTTTCAAAAGGTTTTACCTATTGTTCAGCCTTGTGCTGTCGATAACAATTCCTTTTATTTCGATTGAGATTTCGGGAAGCTCATCTTTAATTGGCAAGTTACCATTCACTGAAGTCCAGGTTACGACAAACAAAGTAGCGCATACGAACGAAATGATTGTTGTGCAAGAAGAAACGAACACCGCCAATCCAATAAATATTCTCTTCATAGGCTATATTACAATAGCAGGTATCGTATTATCAAGATTTCTTATAAATATTGCGCGACTCATTATAACGATAAAGAAAAATGAACATATAGTTCCGGGCAATATGAAAATAGTATTAACCGATGCAGGATCTATACCATATAGCTTTGGAAACTACATCTTCTTAAATAAAAACGAATACAAAGCAGGATTGATAGAGGAAGAGGTTCTAACACACGAAATGACTCACGTCAGGCAATGTCATTCACTCGATATCCTCTTCATAGAACTTCTCCTAATCCTGTTCTGGTTCAATCCTATATTATATTTATACAAAAACAGAATAAAACTTAATCATGAATTCTTAGCAGATGAGGGCGTCATAAGCGCTTATAACGATGTACCTCATTATCAAATGATATTGATAGATAAAATCAGCCGGCAAAATAGTCTGTCATTAACATCCAATTTTAATTATTTATTAACTAAAAAACGATTGACTATGATGACCAAAAAAACATCAGCACGCATAGCCGTAATGAAAAGAGCCGTAATCTTACCTCTATTTCTGTTGTTTGCCTTTGCATTCTGCACGAAAAAAGTGAATGAACAAACAAAAACAGACGAAGGGAATGCAGGTATAACGGAAGTGAAGAACGATAATGTTGAAATAAAGAAAGACACTATTAAAGCAGAGGAACAGGAAGTAACGAAGAAAGAGACTGTAACGTTCACGCCGCCTAAAATAGTTAAGGACGGGGAAAAAGCACCACCTCCGCCACCACCGCCGATAAAAGCAGAGAAAAAAGAAACGGTATATTTCACACCTCCTAAAATTAAGGACGGAAAAAAAATTCCGCCTCCACCACCCATGATATCTAGTTTTGAAAATATAGACTTTACCTCACGTCAGGTTGGTGATAAAATTACCGATAACCAAGGAAAAGAATGGACTGTTGCGAATAAAGACCCGCTCATACTCCAAATAAAGAAGGAGAATGGAGAAACGGTTGAAATCAAGATACCGGAGGAAAAAAAATAAATTCAGCAGAAGTCAAATTAGCAGCACTTCGAATAAAACTAATGGGCAGTTTATCGTAAGATAACTGCCTCTTTTCTTACAACTTATTTAATTCCGAAAGCACCTCATATGCTATCGGGCAGGTTGCGGTATTCGTAACTGTCAGTTTGTATATTTGCTCAAAGTTTTTCCGGTCTGTATGCGGATATTCACGGCATGCCTTTGGACGGGAATCATATATCGAACAGTAGTTATCCGGCATGAGGAAAGGGCAAGGCATGGATTTGAAAACGTAATCACCATCCTCATCTATCCGCAAATAAGAAGAAACAACTTCTGATGGCTTTATCCGCAGAACCTTTGCCATACGTTCTATGTCCTTATCATATATGGCAGGCCCAAGACTCCGGCAGCAATTGGCACAGGATAAACAATCTATTTTTCCGGATATATCGTCATGCAATTGATGGATAATTTTATCCATCTTCGCCAAACGCTTTTTATTTTTTTTGTAATATTCCAGAAATGACGGTCTGGCCTTTTCCGCCATTAACCGCAGATTCTCATATTGTTTCATTCACTCTATCTTCAGGACGGGTTATTTCACCGACAAGAGGTACCCGCATTCTGATCTTTATATCTTCCTTATCGTATTTGTGTCCTATCAGAAACATAAGCTTCGCCACAGCCGATTCGAAGGTCGCGTCGAATCCGCTTATTGCTCCGGCACGCAATAGCTCTCTTCCTGTTTCGTACAATTGCATATTCACCATACCGATGTCACACTGTGTGATGTTCAGTATAACTACACCCCTTTTAACAGCCGCGCGTATTAGATCTAAAAACCAAGGAGAAAGTGGAGCATTACCTGAGCCATAAGTTTCCAGAATAATAGCTTTCAAATTTTTCATACCGAGTATTGCTTCCACTGTTTGCTTATCTATTCCCGGAAACAACCTCAATGAAGCAATCCTTGTATCCAACCGATAGTGAAAACGGGTACTTTTTTCATAATCAGGCTGAATAATCATTTTTCGGTTATATCTTATCTGTATCCCCGATTTTGCCAAACTGGAATAGTTGTGAGACTTGAAAGCATTAAAATTATCAGCATTTACTTTAGTCGCGCGATTTCCTCTCAATAAATCATTCTGAAAAAATATACAAACCTCAGGTACAATAGGATTACCGAGGGAATCTTTATCAGCAGCGATTTCCAGTGCTGTTATCAGATTTTCTTTCGCGTCTGTCCTCAATTTACCTATAGGCAACTGCGATCCTGTTAAGACAACAGGTTTATGCAGGTTTTCTATCATAAAGCTGAGCGCGGAAGCTGTAAATGCCATCGTATCGGTACCATGAAGAATAACAAATCCATCATATTTAGTATAATTCGTCTCAATGGTATGTACTATTCTTTTCCAATGTTCGGGAGTGATATCAGAAGAATCTATCACCGGATCGAAAACGATGTGGTCGATTTGAAATTTAAACCGTTGTAACTCGGGCAAATGTTTCGTTATGTGGGCAAAATCGAAAGGCTCCAACGAACCTGTCGCCGGATTTTCAACCATACCGATTGTACCACCTGTATAGATCAGTAGAATATGTGCATTAACATCAATCATTGTCTTTGGACTAGATATATGTCACCTATCGAAATGTATTCTTTATATTTTCAGCTGCTAAAATAGCAAAATGATTTAAATCTAAGCCTATTTCTGTGGAAATATTTTCATACACCTTACAAATAGTCAGATCAGAAGTGTCAGTTTCACAGAAAATGGAATCCAAAGGCATATGTTTTACCGACTCTTTATTAAAAAACTCCCCTAGAGAAAATTTAAACCCTACTTTACTCAACTGCCTAGTCTGTTCCGGATTTCCTCTATATCCGTGTATAATCCAGGGGACAGTCCCTTTGTATTCTTTGTATAACGCGATCATTTCATCCCATGCCTTTACGCAATGGATTATAATGGGTTTGCGGACTTCAACCGCCAGTTCTATCTGTTTTCTGAATACGGCTATTTGCTTTGCTATATCAGGACCTTTCAGCCTATCCAAACCTATTTCACCAATAGCTACAACAGTTGAGTCTTCCACGTTTTTCTTCAGGAGAGTAAACAACTCCTCCGATCTATCTGAAAACCAGGGATGTATACCACAAGAAAACCATGCATCAGGACACATTTGCTTTTTTTGCCCGAAGTCCTCAAGATATGTATTTAGTATACACTTTACATCATATCCGTTTTCTATGGGGGATTCTATTTTATGTGTATGGACATTGTATAAATACATACAGTTAACAGTAGACAGTAGACAGTAGACAATCTTGAAATCGAATTTGTTAATTACCTTATCAGGTTGATAAACTCTTCTCTTGTCTTAGCCTGATTGAACACTCCGGTAAAATCAGAAGTTGTGGTCGTGGAATTCTGCTTCTCAACCCCGCGCATTTGCATACACATATGCTGAGCCTCTATGACCACCATTACACCTAAAGGATTTAAGGTACTCTGTATACATTCTTTTATCTGAAGAGTCATACGTTCCTGCACTTGCAAACGCCGTGCAAAAACATCTACAACCCGGGCGATCTTACTCAACCCTGTAATATATCCGTTCGGGATATAAGCGACATGTGCTTTACCCCAAAACGGGAGCATATGATGTTCGCACAGAGAATAGAAGTCAATATCCTTGACAATAACCATCTGCCGGTAATCCTCCTTAAACAAAGCTTTTTTCAATATTTCTTCCGGATTATCCTTATAGCCCTTTGTCAAAAACTGCATAGCTTTCGCAACTCTATCTGGTGTTTTCAGTAAACCTTCTCTATCAGGATCTTCCCCCAAAAGAGAGATTACCTCTCTATAATGACCGGCCAGTAAATCAGCCGAATTTTCGTCTCGCATTATCAAGTTATCGGTTTGGTGGAATAACGTACATTTCTTTTCCGAATGACGGGAACTGTCTTTTCAATTCTGTCAAAATCTGCTGAGCGTCTTCCTTCGTTGCTATATTGATCACACGCAATCTCCAAAACGGAGAATTGAAAGCGATTGACGTTTGCAATTCCGGATAAGCGTTTTTTATCTGGGCTTGCTTCGATTCAGCTTCTCTTTTAGATTGTTGCTGGTCGTTTCCCATAAAAACCTGTATTTTATATCCGCCACCTTTGACCGGGGAAGAAGAAGACCGTATCTGTTCATCCTCGATACTATCCTCCGGGTTGTCGTAGCGTATGGCTATGCGGTTTTGAATAGTTTCGTCCTGCATCACTTTTACATCTCCTTGCCCCCATTTCGCGGTATTGATATCCTCTACTATCGTTTTTTGAGCAAAGGTATAACAGGCAAAAAGACAAAAAGTAAAAAATAGATAAAGCCCTTTTTTCATATTTTAAAAGTAAAAGTGTCGCGGATATCGTTAACTGAATCCGCAACAAATTATATAATAATAGATCAGAAACCTTCTATAACCGGAATAAACTTCTCTACATCGAGAGATGCTCCACCGATAAGCCCACCATCAATATCAGGACAAGCAAAGAGTTCTTTCGCATTTCCTCCGTTAGCGCTACCTCCATACAGAATAGACGTATTATCTGCTATTTCCTTACCAAATTTATCAGCAATAGTTTGGCGAATAAATGCATGCATTTCCTGCGCTTGATCTGAAGTAGCAGTAAGACCTGTTCCTATAGCCCAAACCGGTTCGTATGCAATAACTATTTTAGAGAAATCTTCGGCTGAAAGATTAAACAAAGCTTCAACAGTCTGTCTCTTAACAACATCGAAATGCACATTTTTTTCTCTTTCGTCTTTTGTTTCGCCGATACAGAAAATAGGACTTAATCCATTAGCCAAAGCCAGCAATACTTTTTCTTTCAAAATAGTATCTGTCTCTCCATAATACGTGCGGCGTTCAGAGTGTCCCAATATAACATATTTAGCGCCTGTAGATGCTACCATAGCCGCGGATACTTCGCCGGTATAAGCGCCGGAAGCCTTGTCCGCGCAATTTTGAGCAGCTACTGCAAGTTTTGTAGCAGAAGCCACACTAGCCAAATGAACAAACGGGGTACCGATCACCACTTCGCATTTCAGTGTTTTACCGGCTAGCGCTGTTTCCAAGTCTTTGGCAAAAGCCACACCCTCCTGAAGGTTCTTATTCATTTTCCAATTCCCTGCAACAATATTTTTTCTCATGATTTAAAAGTAGTTTATTATATTAATAAATATTTATTCTTCGTCGTCTTTACTTTCTATTTCGGCAATCTCCTTTTTCTGTTTCCTGTAAAAGAGAAAGTCCAACCCTTTGAGGAAAAGTAAAGGTAATAGAAATATTGCACTTGTATAAAATAAGTTTTTCTTATTTTCTTCTTTTACATCGGCCATTTGCCCATAAGGCATCTCATCCAAAGGCTTATATAGATCTTCTTCCGCCGGAACATTTATGTCCGCCCATTTATTGATAACCACACCATTTTTTAACAAGATGAGTCCCGGATTGGTACGGATAATTGTTTTCAAAGTTCTTTCGTCAGTTATACAAAAGTCAAAATTTATAGTATTGGTTTTCGCCCAATTTATTATTTCATCAGTAACCGAGGCTGTAAGGCAATAAAATTTATAGTCATAATAATCGGCATAATTCTTCACATCCTCAAAATTACTGAGGTAAGACATAGACATCTCCGTAAGGAAGGGTGAAATCATCAGGAATACATAATTAGTATCTGATAGCACCTCTTGTGTAATATCCGTCTGCCCTTCGATTTCTGTCCGGGACTGATTGAATTCAAGTTTTGTTATCGAAAAATCTTTGATCGGCGGTGTTTCCCCTTCTTTCATCACCTTCGTATCCATACGAACGAACACCCATGTACTGTCTTCCCATGGATAATTATCCTCGGTGAATTCTTTCTCTACCCCGTCTTTAGCATAAACCAGAAATGATTTTTCTTCACGCCCTTTTCCGTCTTCCACATTCATTAGTTCGGGGATATTAGCGCCGATTTTATACGGACGGAAATCAATAAGAGGATCAAAAATGTAATTACGGAATGTAAACAGTCCTATGAAGATGAAAATATAGAAGAATGCCAGCCAATAGGTTTTGCCCGTAAAAAGATTGCTGATACGTTCACAATACATAAATGCACAGACAGAACAAAGCAACAATACTATATTCTTATAAAATGTTTGCCAATTTGTTATAATCAGCGCATCGCCAAAACATCCGCAATCTTCGACAGGATTTTTTATAGCCAGATAAAGAGTCAGTATAGTCATAAAGACCATAACCAGAAGCATCAGTCTCGAATTCCATTTGCGGTAAAGCCCGAACAGCATACATGCTCCCATGGCAAACTCCACTATACAAAGCAATGCCGACAAAGGCATGGAAAGAAAGGACAACGAAGACAAATGGAAGGCTGCAAAATAATCATTTATCTTATAGGCTGTACCAAATGGATCGACTGCCTTTACAAATCCGGAAAAAACGAAAACCACTCCCAAAATAATCCTGGAAACTTCTACAAGTATTTTTTTTAAAATATCCGTTTTACTCATCTACTCCTCATTATCAGGATATTCCAATTTAATCAATCCAAAAAGGGAATAATTGATCATATCCATATAATTAGCGTCTATTCCTTCCGAAACAAGCGTCTTACCCTTATTTTCTTCTATTTGTTTAGTGCGATAAATCTTTGTGAGGATAAGGTCGGTATACGAACTGATACGCATCGAACGCCAAGCCTCATCATAATCGTGATTTTTAGCGTACATCAGTTCCTTGGTTTCAGTCATATGCTTATCATACAAGGCGATGACTTGTTCTTCTGTCAGGTCTACGGCATCGGCATACCCTAATTCGAGTTGAATAAGTCCAATGATACCATAGTTGACAATACCAATAAACTCAGGAGCAATGCCTTCATCAATCAGGCTCATCCCTTTTTCTTCAATACTTCTTATGCGCTTTGCCTTGATCAGTATCTGATCGGTAACTGACTGAGGACGGAGTATCCTCCATGAAGCGCCGTAATCTTTCAGTTTCTTGGTAAAAAGATTACGACACATTGAGATCACTTGCTCAAATTGTTGTTTGGTATCTGCCATGTCAATATCGCGATTTTCGAGTTGCAAAGGTAAAAAAAATAGTTCAATGTGCTGTCAGGTAGATTTTAAATTATGGTAAAGGATTAAACAACTTCCTAAAAGAAGTTTATTTTCCTTCTGCGGAAGCACGAAAAAAATACCTGCCATTTAATAAATAAAGAATTATAGCTAACTTGCGGCGTTTTTCACTCCGGACTTCGAAGACCGATGATTCCGCTTCAACTAAATACTTTCTAATGAAAGACTTTATAACACTGATAAGGCGTTTTGTGCCACCCTACAGAAAGCAAGTAGGGTTAAATTTGTTCTTTAATATATTGAGCGCTATCCTGAACGTATTTTCATTTGCACTGATAGTTCCCATTTTACGAATTCTTTTCAAAGTAGACGAGACAGTATATGAGTATATACCTGTTGATACATCAAGCGTCAAAAATATACTTGATTTTAAAGTTTTAGAAAATAATTTTTATGCTTATCTGTCCGATATGATGAGTACCCATTCGGGTGGAGCCGTACTTTTGGGATTGGGTTTGACCTTAGTCGTTATGACAATACTCAAAACAGGAGCTATTTACCTCAGCGCTTATTTTATCACCGATGTACGGACGGGGGTAGTCAGAGACATTCGCAAACAGATAAATGACAAAATACTGTCCCTACCTCTGGGCTTCTTCTCCGGAGAACGAAAAGGCGATATCATAGCGCGCATGACTGGTGATGTGGGTGAAGTGGAAAACTCGGTGATGAGTTCCCTCGACATGGTTACTAAAAACCCTATCATGATACTGATATATCTGGCGACAATGCTTTTTATTAGTTGGGAACTTACCATTTTTGTACTTATTCTCCTACCTGTAGCCGGATATATTATGGGAAAAGTAGGAAAAAGCCTTAAACGCAAATCGGTAGAAGCCCAAAATCACTGGGGATTATTGATGTCGCAAATAGAAGAAACCCTTAGCGGATTGCGTATAATAAAGGCTTTCAATGCTGAGTCTAAAATGGAAAATCGCTTCGATGGCTCTAATAATATATTCAGGGGTATGTCGAACCGGATTGCCCGTCGCCAACAATTAGCTCACCCGATGAGCGAATTATTAGGTACTATTGCGGTTGTCTTTGTATTATGGTTTGGCGGTACTTTAATTCTGGATGGCTCTGGATCGATGGACGCATCGAAATTCATCTACTACCTTACCATTTTTTACCTGATCATCAATCCGGCAAAAGATTTATCCAAATCGGTTTACGCCATACAAAAAGGGATGGCTTCGGTAGAACGTATCGATAAAATACTGACTGCCGAAAATAATATCAAAAGTCCGGCCAACCCAAAGCCAATCCCGTTCAATACTGAGATATCATACCGAAACGTTCACTTCAAGTATGAGAACAACTGGGTGATAAAGAATGTAAGCATAACCATCCCGAAAGGGAAGACTATCGCTCTTGTAGGCCAGTCCGGATCAGGAAAGTCTACGATGGCAGACCTCCTGCCCCGTTTTTATGATGTAAATGATGGCGGAATTTACATAGACGATGTAAATATAAGGGATGCGAATGTACACGACCTCCGCGCCCTGATGGGAAATGTAAATCAGGAGGCCATTTTATTCAACGATACATTTTTCAACAATATAGCTTTCGGGGTAGAAAGCGCGACGATGGAACAAGTAATAGAAGCCGCGAAAATCGCCAATGCCCATGAATTTATCATGGCAACTGAAAACGGATATGATACGAATATCGGCGACCGGGGCGGAAAACTTTCCGGCGGACAGCGCCAGCGTATCAGTATCGCCCGTGCTATCCTGAAAAATCCGCAGATACTGATTCTGGACGAGGCGACATCTGCTCTGGATACCGAGTCTGAAAGATTGGTACAAGATGCTTTGGAGCGACTGATGCAAAACCGGACTACACTGGTCATCGCGCACCGCTTGTCTACCATCAAGAATGCGGATGAAATATGTGTAATGCACGAAGGCGAAGTTGTAGAACGCGGACATCACGACGATTTGTTCGAAAAGAACGGATATTACCGTAAGCTGTGTGATATGCAACAATTTTAATTAGCTAATGTGTCAATATGAAAATGAGCCAATGGCGCGAAGCGACAATTCATTTGCTAATATTCTAATTTTCAAATTTACGAATTCAAAATAATGGGAAAGAATAAACTCGCAAAATTTGCCAACATGGAGGAATACCCACATGTGTTTCAATATCCTTTTGCTGTATTACAGGAAGAAGGGTTTGGGATGAAGGGCAAATGGAACGAACTTTTTTTCAAGAATGATAATCCGATTGTCCTCGAACTAGGTTGCGGCAAAGGTGAATATACTGTTGGATTGGCAAAACTATTTCCTGAGAAGAATTTCATAGGGCTGGACATTAAAGGCGCCCGCATGTGGACAGGAGCCAAACAATCGCTAAACGAAGGCTTGACGAATGTCGCTTTCCTGCGCACACATATAGAACTGATTACTCATTTTTTCGGACAAGGCGAAATATCCGAGATATGGATCACTTTCCCCGACCCGCAGATGAATAAGGTGAATAAGCGCATGACATCTACACGGTTCATGAAACTCTACCGTCAGATTCTGTCAGACAATGGAATCATCCATCTCAAAACGGACAGCAATTTCATGTTCACATACACCTGTGCGATGGTGAAAGAAAACTCACTACCTGTACTATTCGAAACTGGCGACTTGTATCATTCGGGATTAACAGATAATATCCTGAAAATACAAACTTTCTATGAACAACAATGGCTCGCACGCGGTTTAAATATTAAGTATATAAAATTTGAATGTCTGGACAAAAAAATCTGGACAGAACCGGAAATAGAAATAGAAAAAGACCCTTACCGAAGCTTCGGAAGAAGCAATGTATTAAATCAATCAACTAAAAATGGCTAATATATATCCAAAACTAATTCTCGACGCTTTACGTAATGTGCGTTACCCCGGAACGGGAAAAGATATTGTGGAGATGGGATTTGTATCCGATGACATCCATATAAATGGGATGAAGGTAAGTTTCTCTCTCCTGTTTGATAAACCAAACGACCCTTTCATCAAATCGATTGTAAAGGCAGCCGAAACAGCTATACTTACTTACGCTGACCCTAACATTGAGATAAAGGGTAACATTGAGGTCAAAGCAAAACAAGCAGAAGCGCCGAAACCGGCAAAGTTACTACCTCTGGTAAAAAATATAATCGCTATATCGTCGGGTAAAGGAGGCGTAGGTAAGAGCACCGTATCTGTCAACCTTGCCGTATCCCTTGCCAAGAAAGGCTATAAAGTGGGATTACTCGACGCCGACATATTCGGGCCATCATTACCGAAAATGTTTAACGAAGAAGAAGCCCGTCCACTCCTTGAATCGATAGACGGCAAAGAATATATTGTTCCGGTGGAAAAATACGGCGTAAAAATGCTATCTATCGGTTTCTTTGTAAATAGGGATGATGCTGTTGTATGGCGGGGAGCTATGGCAGGAAATGCTTTGAAGCAGTTGATAGCCGATGCTAATTGGGGTGAACTGGATTATTTCCTTATCGACTTTCCTCCCGGCACGAGCGACATCCATTTAACATTAGTACAGACACTTGCAATAACCGGCGCGGTAGTAGTGAGTACGCCGCAACAAGTGGCATTGGCCGATGCCCGGAAAGGGATTAATATGTTTACCAATGATAAAGTAAATGTGCCTATACTCGGATTGGTAGAAAATATGGCTTGGTTTACTCCGGCAGAATTACCTGAAAATAAATATTACATCTTTGGTAAAGACGGGGCAAAAAATCTGGCAGAGGAAATGCATGTCCCTCTATTAGGGCAAATCCCTATTGTACAAAGCATATGCGAGGGAGGAGATAACGGTGTTCCCGTTGCCTTGAATGACAATACCATCACGGGTATGGCATTTGCCCATTTAGCCGACAACTTTATAGGGTCGGTAGAAAAACGAAACGCAGAACTGGCTCCGACCCAAACAGTTGAAGTTCATAATAAATAGGATAGAAGGGTGTGTCGGTTTCGCGGTAATAGTCCCGTCATGCTTTAAATGCATGACGGGAAATAAAATAGTTGGAGGCGAATAGTCAATTAGTCAAATAGCCGCACTCGTTTTTTTTAATACATTGTGTCCACGACGCATCTTACGGACATCGCGTGGGCGTGATCGTTAGAACTACCTGAAGAGACTCCACCAGACGTGAAATAGAGTTCATAGGATTTAATTGTGGAAATAGACGTGCTCCAGTACCAACCAGTCGTTCCAACCGTTAACACATTTGTATTGAGGCGAACGCGGTACCCGGCGGCAGGCAAAAATAATGCGTTTCCTACCATATATCCCCTATCAGTCCAAGTCCATGTATTAGGTGACGTCACACTGTTGTTATGTATCAAAGCCCATTGTGCCTGGCTAGGCACTTTCCATCCCGGCGGACATGGGTCGTTATCAGCCTTTGCCATATTTATATTGGTAGAGCCATCGCCCCAACGGGCAGTTTCTCCACCACCGGCAAGCCAGTCATGCGGGCTGACGCTGTCTAAAATGAATTTACCCACAACGTCCGCCGGAGCTGTGGCTGTATTATTTGTCGCCAACGTTGATGTAACTGTGCTGTTTCTTTGCTGGTGTCCATCTTTTGGCCTGCCCCACTGGTATAAGTGACCGAGGGTACCGCCCGAACCATCCGGATTACCTTGAACAAATGTAAACGGATCGAAGCTTTCATCTGCACCCAGGTTGTGGCACATGAAGGTCAGCCAGCCGCCCGTAGACGTGGCAGCCCCGCAGCACGCGCAGTCCTGAAGGATGACGGTCATCTTGATCGCCCGGTCGATTCCGGCTTCGTCACTCATGTCATTGTAAATAACGTACAACTCAGGTTTAACAGCAGCGTTGCGGTCTTTTCCTTGCAGGTCTGTGTTCAGCGAGGCTTTGTAAACCACGACGGCTTTACAAGGGATGCCGGACGATATGTTCCCGCTATAGTCTGCATCGTCTTTCGCAGTCATGCTTTGTATAGCCTCGAAGGGAACAGAAGTATCCTCCACATAAACGAACCGCACATTCGATACATTGCCCGACGGGGTAAAGGTGTACACCTATGTGCCTGTGTAGATAGGGGTACTTGTCCCTGCCTTTGGATCCTGTTCATCGGTCAGGGCGAAGTCGGTCTTCTGGGTCAGGCGGGCAGCCTCTGTCCCACACTCCCCTTCGAAATTACTATAGGCAATATCGAAGCAGATCTTACCCGTGAAATTACCTGTACCGGCAGGCAGTGATGCCAGGTCAATCACCTTTACAATCGCCGGAGTCGCGCTGGTCGTATCCGAGCATTCATTTATCGTCTTAACGGTATAGGAGTAGGTACCGGCTACATTTTTTACGTCGTCCGGTATACTATATGTATTGTCAGGCGTTGTAGCAACCAACGTGCTACCCTCGTACCATTCGTACGAGGTCGCCGTTTCAGGCGGTTGGCGTGTTGGTCGGAATTTCTTTAATCCGCTGCACTGTAAGCGTTCGGTATTGCGCATCTTGCGCATGCTATCGCCAGGGTTTAACTTTGTCTATAAAATAAGTCACGGTTGTTTATAACGAGAGTCAGCCGACCGTTTAGTAAATGTAAAATGGCAAAAATAATCAAATGAAGAAAACATTCCCATTAAGATCAGAGACAGCCTATCCTGTTATAGCACGCTATTTCAAGAGCGGTTTACGACCTCATGAATTCTACAAGAAAGAAGGCTGGAGCGATAACCAATTTTCTTACCGGAAAAAGCGCTACATGGCAGAGTGCGATATACAGCCGCAAACCGATGCTGCGAGTCCACAATTCCATCCTGTAACAGTTACAAATATGACACGCAGTATTACTGAGTGTTCGGCCAACCCTTTATATATAGAGTTGGAATACACCAATGGAGCGCTGCTTCGTATAGACGGTAAATTCGATGATTTACGTATTGCCAGTCTGATAAAACTCTATTAATCCACCATGTTTAGTTTAAACGAATCCCAGAGCTATTACCTGTGCTCACAAGCTGTAGATATGCGTGGGGGATTCAATAGCCTGTGTGGAGTTGTACGCAGTTTTATGAAACGAGACCCGTTAAGCGGAGAGGTTTTTGTTTTTATTAATAAATCCAGGACACGCATCAAACTCCTGCATAGGGAACGGGGTGGCTTAGTAA